>VBOF01000378.1 GCA_005877855.1 Nitrospirota bacterium
AAGCACCCGAACTTCGAGCAGGTGGTGGATTTGCCGTCCCGCACGGGCGAGCGACTTGAGGCTGCTATGACCAACATCGATGAACCCATTAGGGATCGATTTCTCTCGTATGGTTGGCGCTTGATTGATCCCTACACGGTAAACAAATCTGCCGGTTCCTATCGCCAGTACGTCTTAGGGGCAAAGGGAGAATTCTCGGTGGAGAAAGATTCCTATGTTCGGCTAAATTCCGGCTGGTTCAGTGATCGAACGGTCTGCTTTTTGGCGACGGGTCGCCCCTGCGTGGTCCAGGATACCGGGTTTGGCGCGCGGGTGCCGTGCGGGTTAGGTCTCCTTGCCTGGCGCACAGCGGAGGAAGCCGCCGACGCGCTCGACCGCGTGGCGAGAGAATACGGGAAGCATGCCCGAGCGGCTCGAGCAATCGCCTTGGAGTTCTTCGAGGCGCGCATTCTGCTCCAACCGATTCTCGATGCGGTAGGTCTCTGAACCACATGCCTAGTCTACGTCAACCTCCGGCGGAAAGATGCTCAAGATTAGGAGGGCTCGTGAAAAGCGTCGTCGCTTCCCTGGTTGCTCTTGTCGTGTTCCTGCTGATGGCCGAACTGGGCCTCCGAGGGATCTACGCGATCCGCGCCTCCGTGATCGAGCGGATCGCGTTGCCCTACATGCTTGGTGACTTGTACGGGCCGGTGCCACCATGGTGGGACAACCTGCGGATTCTTAAGCCTGATGAGGGTTTGATCTGGAAGGGAAACTCAAACGTACAGCGGACATACATCGACGTCTTCAGTCCCGTGGAGACAGAGGAGGAACGACGAGTTCAGCTTCGGGCCTTCCTCCCTTCTCGCCCTGACTCGTTGAAGAACAACCCGGCCTGGCAGATCTCCCTGGACTCTGAGGGGTTCCGAGACCAGGAATTCGTGGACCAGAAAACATCTTCGGCATTCCGGATCGTTTGCCTTGGAGATTCCTGGACATTCGGAGCCAATGTCGGGCAAGACCAGGCATATCCCCAGCAACTCCAGAGGTTGCTGCGACAGGGATTCCCTCAGGCCAACTTCCGAGTGCTGAATATGGGAGTGCTGGGGTATTCGTCGTACCAGGGACTGGAACTCTTAAAGAGGCGCGCGCTCGATCTGAATCCCGATCTGCTTGTAATCGGGTATGCCATCAACGATTCGAGCATTGCCGGCTTTCGAGACAAGGACATGCCAGGATACGGGAAGACGATGCGTTGGACCAAGGCGCTCGGCAGCTTTTTAAAAAAGAACAGCGAAACCTACAAGCTACTGCGCTACCTTGCGCATACGATCACGGAGAGGCCGAAGACAATGACAGACATCCTGCAAGGCATGGCGGCTTCTACCGCCGATGGCTCTGAGGTGCTAGAACGTCGCATGATGGAGCCGTCTGAATATGCCCAATATGAGCCCTGGACACGGGTCTCGCTTGTGGACTATGCACAGAACCTCCGGGCGATGATCGAGCTGGCCCAGAGCCGCGGGGTCGGAGTAATCCTGCTCTACAACGAACTTTGGGAAAGCAGTCCTTACAGAGCGGCCCTAGAGAAGGTGGCGCAGGCGACCAGCGTCCGCTTGATCGACAGCACACGAGGTGGAGGTCGTCTTCCGCGTCTACTCAGGCCATCGGCCAGTGCCACAGGGATTTTTCATTGCCGGGGCACATAGTAAGCTTGGTGATGCTGTTCCGAATGTGATCCGCATGTATGATGATGGCACCCACGGGGATCAACAGGCAGGCGATCATGTCTGGTCCTATGCGGCGACTTTCTCACCAGGCACCTCGGTGTTTTATGTGTATACGAACAGCGGCCGAGAGGGGGCGTGGGAGGGCCTCGATGTGCCGCATGTCCGGGGATTCAAAGTAGACGCTGCCGATGCAGGCAAGACCATTTACCGCCCGATCGAGACGTTCGGCGAAATTTACCTGCAGGCTGATAGCTGGCACACGAATGCTCTGGGATATGAGCTGATAGCCCAAGCGGTGCTGCAATATGTGAAACGAGATGAGAAAGTGAAGGCCTACCTGGAGCGTTTTAAAGTGGAGCGACCGGATGCTGCGATGTCGCCTTCAAAGGCGGTTCCTGGCCGTCGCCTGTGACCGCGCACTGACTCTCTGGGGAGATCGCCTCCCAATGGTTGACTTACTGCATGTTCGGTTTACAGTTGATCTCGGGAAGCCTATGGGACTTCGTTTCGTTTTTCGAACCATAGTTTTGGCGCTGTGTTTCTGCCAGAGCGTCCCCGGAATGATTGAGAGTGTCCGGGCAGAAGGAAACGACCGTCCTGTGCAAGAGTCATCCCTTGCTATCAAACCCTCATACTTCGACCAAGATCCTCGCGCCAGTATTAAGTTACGGGACGACGGCGTCCAGCACGATGCTCTGGACTTTCTGGTGAAATCTGCGTTACCGGGGAACTTGACGGGCGAGAGCCAAGTAGCCTTCAGCTCATTCGATTCTCAGACGGACAAGTTATACCATGAGCAAAAGAACCGACTGCTTCGTTTCAGACT
>VBOF01000152.1 GCA_005877855.1 Nitrospirota bacterium
CGTACCCTTCTCCGCCGGTAGCTGCGCGGGGGACTGGGTGCCTTCCACCGGCGCGAACTTCAGGACGCGGGCATTGCCGCTATCCACGACATAGACGAAGCCTTCCCGGTCGACCGCGATCCCGTAAGGGAAGTTCACCTGGCCCACGGTGTTGCCGCGGTTGCCCCATTGGCAGATGAAGGCGCCATGGCTCGTGAACTTCTGGATCCGGTGGTTGCCGGTGTCTGTCACATAGACGTTGCCCAGCGCGTCGACCGCGATCCCCCATGGGCCGTTGAACTGCCCTGGGCCGTTACCTTCCTTGCCCCACTTGGCCAGGAAATTTCCCCGGCTGTCGAACTTCTGGACGCGGTTGTTGATCTCGTCCGTGACGTAGACGTTCCCGGCGAAATCGACGGCGACGTCCCGGCAGTAGAAGAACGCCCCTTCAAAGGCGCCTTCCTTGCCCCACATGAGGATCGGCTCCCCGTCGGCCGTATACTTCTGGATCCGGTTATTGAGGGTGTCGGCGATGTAGGCGTTGTCGTCTTTGTCGACGCCCACGCCCCACGGATTGTCGAAGACCCCCTGCGAGGCACCCTTCCAGGCGAAGCCGAACTTGCCCCAGATGGTCAGGAAGTTCCCGTCCTTGTCGAACTTCTGGATGCGGTGGTTATTGGCGTCAATAACGATCAGGTCGCCCTGGGAGGTGCAGGCCAGGCCGCGGGGATAATAGAACTGGCCTTCGGCGTCGCCCGGCTCGTCCCCCAGGCGCATGAGGAATGTCCCATCCCTGTCAAACTTTTGGATCGTATGCGTGTCGGTGTCGGCCACGTAAATATGGCCCTCCCGGTCCAGCGCAATCCCGGTGGGCGACTTGAACTCCCCGTCATCATAGCCTTCGGTCCCGAAGTGCATGACGCACACGTACGAAGCCGGGATCCCCATGACTTCTTCGGATTCAGGGCTCTCTCCGTTCTTCGTGACCGCCGTGACGACATAGTGGTAGCACATGCCGTTGGCCAGGTCGGTATGGATGTACGGCGGCGCGGCTGTGTCGATCAGGGTTCCGTTCTCCTTGGTCACCCCGACCTTGGTCTTGAACCGTTCCGTGCCGACGGCGTCGTATTGGAACCGGTCGAATTCCTTGCCTTCCTTGGTGACGCCTCGGGTGGTCTTGTAGTAGATGTTGTAGAAGAGGGCGTCGGGAACGGGCTCCCAATCGAGCGTCAGCTTGCCATCCCCGATCTTGACCGTGACGTTGCGCGGCGCCCGTGGCAGGTCAGATTGCTCCGCCGTCGTGCCCCCTCCCGGTTGCGTGGAACCATCGGCGGTCAGCGCAAACCGGCTACGTGGATGCCCGTCGCTGTCATGCCTTGTCATGGCACAGACTCTAGCATCCGTTTCTCGATGAAGTCAAGGAAGCCAGCGCGGCCCTGGAGGCTTACAAATTCGAGAATAGGCGCGTGGTCTGGGCAGGAGAATACCCCGCGGGCGGAAGCCCGCCTTGGAGCCGAACGAGACGGTCCTGCGCGTCGAAAACGGAGGGGATATCCGCAAAGAGTCGGGCAGCCTTGTCGGTCAAGCCTTCCTCCTCGTACAGGACGGCGAGATCATACTTGACGTAGGGTCCCCCAGGTCCCGCGCACCGGGGATCGGCCAAGACGCGCTCCAGCAACCCGACCGCCGTTGTGTTGAGACGCTGGGCTTTGTAGCACGCCGCAATCATGGTGCACGCATCGACGAATCGGGTCGGCCCGCGAGCGGCCAGTTGGAACTCTTCGATGGCTTCGGTCAAGAGGCCCATTTCCTTGTAGGCGACACCCAGATCATAATGCGTCTCATACTTGTCGCCGCCCACTGGCGCCTTGCCCCCTTTACGGGACTCCTGAAAGAGGGCTTCCACGTCCGGCTCGAGGACCCCGGCAGGAATCCCCGCCGTCGCGGGTGGCACGACCGTCTCAGCCAGAGCCGTCGCGGGCTCCACTTCGAGGACGGCCGGCTTCTCCACCCCCGCCGGTATCACTGGTAAGTCCGGGGTTTCAGCCGTGGCCGCGGCTGGTTCCTGGGTCACGCGAACCTTGAGTTGGAGAAAATCGCTGTCGTCTGGTTCCGCCATGAGATAAGCGTCGATCAGCTCCGACGCCTCGTCACACCGGCCTTGGGCGTGCCACGCCTGGGCGATACGGGACAAGGTGTCGTAGGCAGCGGCTATTTGGCCTTTCTTCAAATAGACGAGCCCCAGGATCGCCTGGTACTCGAGTTGATCCGCATCTTCAAGCAGGAGGGCCCGGACCATCCGCTCGGCTTTGGCGAGATCGCCTCTCGCAAGCAAGGAGCGGGCCTCCGGCAGGGTGGCCGGTGCTCCCTCGGCCTCAGGCGCGGGCTGTAAGGGGGTCGACAGCGTCGATTCCGGGAGGCTCAATTCGATGCCTCCTTCCACCGTCTCGCCCTGCACGACGTCGGCGACGGTCATCCCAGCGGCCTCCGTTGCGGAGGGATCGGGCTCGTCTAATTCAGGCTGATAGGGAGAGTCCAACCGACGGCGGGCCTCCGCATGGTCTGGCGCGAGCTTGAGGACCTTTTCAAACGCCGTGCGGGCCTCAGCCGCACGGCCTTGACGCTGATAGGCCTTGCCGACATACAGGAACTCCGTGATGGCCACGTCCTTGAGCTTCTCCTTCAGGCAGAGCTCCGCCATGCGCATGCGCACATCCGTGTTCTGGGGGTCGATCTTGGCAATCTTGCGCAACAGAGTCAGCGCGTTCATGGTTTTTCCGGTTTTCAGGAAAAGCTTGGCGCTGGACAAGTAGTCGGCAACGGCGTTGTGCATCAGGCCACGGACGACATTCAGGTCGCCAAGCAGCGTGTAAACCTCAGCACGTTCGGGGTCGAGTTTGCGGATTTTCTTGTAGACGGCAATGGCTTTCAGGTGAAAGCCTTCCTGAACGAACAACCGGGCAGCCTTGTGGTAGGCGTCGATCGCTCCCGGGTTGTTCTTGATCTTGAGCGAGAGGTCTCCGATGGTGTTGTACACATTCGCATCATTGGGGGAACCGTCGAGAAGTTGGCGCCAGACTTTGATCGCCTGGGCATACTGGTTGGCGTCGGCGAGCTGACGAGCGCGCTCCGCCGTCGCATCCTTTTTGTCAGGAGCCACGCTCATTCCCTCACAGCTAGCACCCTAGCGTAACCTATCGCGGCTCTGCCCATGAAGTCAAGAATCGCACCCGGCCTGAAACGACAAGAGCCCACCCCCGGGACGGGATGGGCCCTTGCAGAACGGATATGGTCGCAAGGCGTGGCTTCGCCACGCCCTGCGGGGACTTAAACGACCTTCACCACGTTCGAGGCTTGAGGCCCTTTGGCACCCTCCACGACCTCAAATTCGACGTTTTCGCCTTCCTTGAGGCTCTTGAACCCTTCCCCCTGTAAGGCTGAATAATGGACAAAGACGTCCTGTCCGCTTTCCATGCGAATAAACCCAAACCCCTTGCGATCATTAAACCACTTGACAGTGCCTTTGCTCTTCACACCGCCCTCCTTTCGTCACACCAGCCCCACGGTCCCAAGACCCACCGTGCCAGGCCTCCCCACCTTAGAAAGCTCCCTAGAAATCAGCGGGACAATTGCGGGTGTGCATCTATCACAGGCCCTCAGGTGTGTCAAGTGGGTCTTCGCCGCAATTTGCTTTGCCCCGAGCCTTCCAGTATAACTGTCGCCGAGAGCGCTGTTTTCGCGTGCAGACGATCGACCGGTACATCCTGCAAGAACTCGGCATGCCGTTTGCGCAGAGCCTCGGCGCCTTGACGTTTATCCTGATGACCCGGGAGATCCTCCGGCTCGTCGAGCTTCTGATCAACAAAGGCGTGGGGCTCCTGCCTCTGCTGAAGACCTTCTTCCTGCTGCTGCCGTCCTTCTTCGTCCTGACCCTGCCGATGGGCTGTCTGATCGCGTCCATCAGTGCGTTCAGCCGGCTGTCCTCGGACCGCGAACTCACCGCATTGCACGCGACGGGAGTCAGCCCGTGGCGCCTCCTCCCCTCCGTCCTGCTATTTTCGCTCGCGGTTTTCCTGATGACCCTCACGCTGGCCCAATTCGCCCAGCCCTGGACCGGCCAGTCCCTCAAGAAGATGGCACTGGTCATGCTGCGCGACCAACTGTCGCTGGCACTCGATGAAGGCGTCTTCAACACCCCGACGAACAAGGTGGTCATGTACATCGGCGAGCGCAGCTTGCCGGACGGGCCCTCCGGAATCTTTATTTCAGATACCCGGACCAGCGGGGATCCTCGGCTCATCGTGGCGCGCGACTGGACTGTCATCAACGATCCCCTCCACAACCGCCTCGGTCTCACGCTTCAGGACGGCACCATCTATGTGAATCCAAAGGACCCCGGCCAGTATCAGACGATCCGCTTCACCACCTACGATTTTAAGCTGGACCTCACCGAAAGCCTCGCTCCGGAACCCGAAGAACGCCCCTCGCTGTTCGAAATCCGCCAGAAGATCGCCGAGTCCCAGGGGCAGGATCCTCGCTACCTCCGGCTCCTGGAAGACCACTACAAGAATTTATCCTTTCCAGTCTCCACCATCCTGTTCGGCCTACTTGGGATGCCGCTCGGGATGGTCGTGAAACGGTCCGGCCGGGCCGGTGGCTTCGCCGTGGGGATTCTGGTCATCGTCCTCTTCTATGTCCTGAGCGTCATGGGCGACTTCTGGGTCTCAGCCCGCATCCTCAGCCCCTTTGCCGCCGCCTGGTTCCCTGATATCGCCTTTGCCCTGGGCATCGTCTGGCTGTTTCACCGGCGCATGCGCCTGTAGCTCATGCGAGGGAACCGATGACGCTCCTCATGTCGTATCTCCTGCGCGAGCACCTCCGAGTGTTTGCGACCTGCCTGGGCGGCCTGGCGGTCGTGTACCTGGTCGTCGACTTTGTCGAGAAGGTCCGGAAGTTCGTGGGCTACCAGGCCGAACTTCGCCACATCCTTTGGTACTTTGTGCTGAAGTGTCCGGGCATCCTCTTCCAGATCACACCGCTTGCCGTCCTGATGTCCACCCTGCTGACAGCCTCGATCCTGTCTCGGAACAACGAGATCACCGCGATGCGCAGCAGCGGCATCAGCCTGTACTGGGTCGCCGTCCCGTTTCTCGTCATCGCCCAGGCCCTGAGCCTCCTGATGCTCTGGGCCAGCGACGCCGTGATCCCGGGCGCCAATCAGCAGGCAGAAGCGCTGCGCGAGATCAAAATCGAAAAACGCAATCCGCGCGCCGTCTTCCAAGGCAATGAGATCTGGGTGCGGCTGGGCGATCAAACGCTCATGCGGGGGGACCTGCCCGACGACAACGCGCCACGCATCTACGGCGTCAGCCTGTACCACTTGGGAAAGGACTTCGCGCTCCGGCAGCTCGTCTTCGCGAAGGAACTGCTGTACGAACACGACGGCTGGGTCTTGGTCTCCGGCCTGAGCCGGACGTTCCAGGGCAACCAGGCCGTCCGGTCTCAGTCCTTCGACCGTCTCCCCATTCAGTTGAACCAAAAGCCCGAAGATTTCCGTCGCGCCATCCGTATCGACTCAGACGCGTTGAGCCTGCGGGAGCTGGCCGCCTATGTCGAGCGGCTCCGACAAGACGGGTACAACCCAGCCCGGTACGCGACCGATCTGTTCGGGCGTACGGCCTTTCCTTTTGTATGCCTGATCATGGCCCTGATCGGCCTCACCATGAGCCTCATGGAAACCGGCTCGCGCGGGACGGGCTTGGTCAGGGGAGTCGGGTATAG
>VBOF01000153.1 GCA_005877855.1 Nitrospirota bacterium
AAGGGGAGGACTTCGAGAAGCGCGTGCTCCAAGGCGGGACCGATCAGGAGATCCTTGCCTGGGTCAAGGCGCATGCCCGTCCTCTCACGGACGAGGATGTTCGCCAGTGGAATGAGCGGATCCTGATCGGCGGTCCTAAGGACGAGGCCGCGCGCCAGCGCTTTCAGGCGCGGCGTGCCGAAATCGCCGCCAAGCGTGGCGTTCCTGTCGAACAGCTCCCCCGTACCGCCACGTGGGTGGACAACATCGAACTGGATGAAGAGCGGATGTAGATTGGAAGGATTGCTCAGTTGCCTACCTGCTGTGGGTCAGTCGCGCTGTCCCTGCAGGCGCTGCAGAACCTGTAGGATCTCGGCCGGTCGCGGGGGACAGCCAGGAACCTTCACATCCACCGGCACGTGGCGTTCCACCGGACCAGTAACGCCGTAACTGCCCTTGAACATCCCACAGTCACAGGCGCAGTCACCGAGCGCGATGACCAGCTTCGGATCGGGCGTCGTGCGGTAGGCTTCCTTGAGCGCCTTTTCCATGTTGACCGTAACCGGGCCCGTCACCACCAGTGCGTCGGCGTGCCGGGGGGACGCGGCGATGTGAACTCCGAATCGCTCCGCGTCGTAGATCGGGTTCATGAGCGCGTTCATCTCCATCTCGCAGGCATTGCAGGAGCCTGTGTCCACTTCTCGGATAGTCAGCGACCGGCGAAAGGGGCGCGCCTTTTGGCCGGCCGTTGGCGACGCACCGGCCTCGCTTTCCGGCGACTCTGGGTAACGTCCCGTGACGATCCCGGTTTTCAGGCTTTTTCTCAAGATGCGAAACATCGTCGGTCCTCCCTACAGGTCGTTCCCCGCGTATGAGAGATTGAAGCTTTTGTTTATCAGCGGGAAATCCGGAATGATGTTCCCCAAGACCGCGTACTGGATGGCCGGCCAGTTCACGAACGACGGGTCCCGAACCTTGCACCGGTGGATTGCACCGTCCTCTCCCGCCATGACGAAGTATAGGATCTCCCCTCTCCAGCCTTCTACCGCCGAAAGTGCCCACTCACCAGGGGCCGGCGCACGGGTCGGTGGGGCCATGATGGGGCCGTGTGGAATCCGCGCGCGAACTTCCCTGATGAGCCGGATGGACTCATGAATCTCGTCCATACGTACGCGCATTCTGGCCCGCACATCGCCATACCGATAGAGGGCCACCTTGACCTGGAGTTCGTCGTACGCGGCGAAGGGATGGTCTCTGCGCACGTCCCGATTGATATTAGACGCCCGCCCGACCACGCCCATGACGCCATGGTCGATGGCGGTGCGTTCGTTGAGGAACCCGGTCGTCTCCAACCGGTCGGTGAGGGACGCATTGGCGAAGATGATCTCTTCCAGTTCGGTGAAATCCTTCTCAAGCCGATCGAGCTCAGCGACGACCTCGTCGAAGCGGGATGCCTCAAGATCGACGTCGACCCCACCCACACAGTTCACGCCCCGGAGGAATCGGGAGCCAGTGAGGCGGTCGTTGAGCTGCATGATCTGTTCTTTCATGCGGCTGCCATGCGCATGGGCGAGCGTATACGCGGTGTCGTTGCAGATGGCCCCGACATCACCCAGGTGGTTGTGGAGCCGCTCCAGTTCCAGGAACAGACTGCGCAGATACCGGGCCCGACGGGGAACTTCCAGGCCCAGAAGGGTTTCGACTGCTTGGCAGTACGCCAGGCTGTGGCCGACGGTCGTGTCCCCCGAGACCCGCTCGGTCAGGGGAACCGCTGTCGTCAGCGTGTGGTTCTCGAAGAGCTTCTCCACTCCTCGGTGCTTCCAAAAATGGCGCACTTCGAGCTGCATGATCGGCTCGCCGGCGACCGAGAACCGGAAGTGTCCCGGCTCGATGATTCCGGCATGGATGGGCCCCACGGGAACCTCAAACACTCCTTCGCCCTCGATGTGGCGGAACGCGTACTGCCCTTGCTGTCGTCCTAGCACGGTGTTCCAGGGAAATTCCTTCTTCAGCGGATGTGTTCCTTTCGGCCAGTGCTCATGTCTGACCAGACGGCGCAAGTCAGGATGCCCTTCTGCGATCAGACCGAACATATCTCGGATCTCGCGCTCGTACCATTGCGCGGCATGGATATGAGGCGTGATGGAGGGAAACAGCCGATCCTCATCCAACAGGTCCGCTGCCAGCAGCAACCACTCTCGTGGATCCGCTAGAGTGAACAGGTAACAGAGCTCGTATCGCTTTTCGTGGGGACGATGATCGACAGCCCACAGTAGCGATAGCGTCCCTTGTAGCTCGGGATGAGTGTGGACGTAATGGGCAACAAGTGGCACGTCGGCTTTCCCCACCCGTACAAGTGGAATCCCATGAAGGATAGCAACGTCCACGATGGTCTTTCCGAATGCTGCACGCAGCTTCTCGACGGGAGTCGTCACGTCGGACATCATGGCAGCACCATTTGCGGACCAAAGAGGCGAGTAATGGCCTCCAACAGACTGGCCAAGTCCGATGGTACCTGGAGCCCGATCGCGCTCAGGGCCGCCACATTGATCACGATCGCAGCAGACAGGAGCACACGAGTTCGGGCGCCTACCGCCCGACCTGCTTCTGTCGGTTCGCCCAGCGCCATCCGGAATACGTGATACAGGAGAGTGGCGAACGCAAGCGTAAGCAGCGACAGAAACAGGTAGGCCACCACGGGCCGTGCCGAATAGGCTCCGATGGTGATCAGCACCTCGCTCGCGAACAGTCCAAATGGTGGCATGCCAGCCAGCGCCACGCCGGCTATCACAATGGCCGAACCCGCGAGCGGCATCTGCCGAACAAGCCCAGTCACCCGGTCGAGCATTTTGTGCTCGTGTCGCAGCAGGACCCACCCTGCCCCGTAAAAGGCGGTCGACTTGGCGAGCGCGTGATTCAGCAGGTGCCACGCCCCGGCGAACACGCCAGGCCCCCCGATGCCAAACCCAATCAAGGCGATCCCGATATGCTCAATGCTCGAATAGGCGAACAGACGCTTGTAGTCCCGCTGCACCAACAGGAGCACGGCCGCGATGGCCACTGAGAGCAGCCCCAGCCCGATCATGAGGTTCCCGGTGAACGCCGCCCCGACCGTCCGGTCCACAACCGCCTTGAACCGCAGAATGGCATAGACAGCCACCGTGAGCATATTCGCCGACAGCATCGCGCTCACCGGGGTTGGCGCCTCGGTATGCGCGTCAGGCAGCCAGGAATGCATCGGGGCCACGCCGGCCTTCGTCCCGTACCCGATCAGCACGAATACAAAGGCGACTTTGATCGCCGTCGGGTCGAGGGATCCCGCGATCCGGTACAGTTCAGACCAGCGAAGCGCGTCACTCGTCACACCCAGCACATGCTCAGACGTGTAATACAGGATGATCGTTCCGAATAACGCCAGCGCGATGCCCACCGAACCCAGGATCATGAACTTCCACCCCGCCTCCAGCGCCGCCTTATTACGCTCGAAGGCGATCAGTAAGGCTGCCACAAGAGTTGAGCCCTCGATCGCGATCCACATGAGGGCGACATCCCCGACGTTGACCGCGATGAGCATGGCGGCCAGAAAGAGATCGAACAGATAAAAGAACTGACGGAACCGTCTGAGTGAGATAAGCCCGCGATCGAATTGTTCGTCCAGATAGCCCAGCGCGAACAGGGTCCCGGTCGTCCCGACCACGGCAAGCACGAGATCCAGCCAGGCGCTCAGCGCATCGGTGTACAGCAGCAGACCGACTGTCGCGGGTTCGCCCGTCCCGACTTCCATCACCACATGGGCACCCGCAGCCAGCAAGATCACGGCCTGCCCGTACTGCAGCGCCACTACAACACGACGATCGTGTATCAAGAGGGTTCCCAGACCTGCCAGGATGGGCGCAATGACCAGCAGCACGAGCGTCCACATCATGGCCTACCTAGTCCTTCAGCACCGTCAGCTTGCTCGTATCCACGCTGTCGAACGCATCCTGGATCCGGTGGGTGTAGATTCCGATGATCAGGACTGCCACGAGCACGTCGAAGAAGATTCCCAACTCCACGATCAGCGGCATGCCATAGGCAGCCACCGTGGCGGCCAGAAAAAGTCCGTTCTCCATCACAAGAAAGCCGATCACTTGGGTGACTGCCTTCTTGCGGGCGATCATGGTGAAAAAGCCTATCATCACGATGGCCAGCGCAATCGACAGGGAATCCCGCGTCAACAAAAATCCCAGGGGAATGATAGGCTGTGTGATGAAGAAGGCCAGGATGACCAGGGCACCGCAGATCAGCAGCCCGGCAGGGATATTGACGTTCATCACCAGTTCTCGTGTGACATTCAGCCGCTCGATCACCTTCTTGAGAATCCGGGGAATCACGATGACCTTGATCGCCACGGTGAGGGCTGCCGCGACGTAAATATGGTGAATGCCCGTCAGGAATGCCACTAAGGCAGCCGTGGCGGCCAGGAATGCGGATTGGAGCGCGAACACATCCACGCAGGCAGAGAGCCGCCGCTGGGCCACGATGGCAAAGCAGGTCACGAGGAGGAGGGCGGCGCACAGGTCCACCATCTGGGATCCGATATCAGGCCGGACCATTCCCATCCTCATCCCCTCAAGGTATAGAAGAAGACCAGCGCCAAGAGGGACAGAATGAAGGCGACGCCCAGCAGGTCCGTCACGCGGAAGAGCCGCAGCTTGGCAAACATGGACTCGATCACGCCCACGAGCACCGCAAGTCCGGACACCTTGATGAGCCAGACTGTGAGTCCGAGAGCCATCCAGGTCGGATCCGGCTCTGTTGCGATTCCCCAGGGAGCGAAGACATTGCTGAGCAGCGTGAGGAAAAGAAGCAGCTTCAGCGCAGAGGCCCATTCGATCAGGGCCAGGTAGCGGCCCGAATACTCAAGCACCATGGCCTCGTGGATCATCGTCAGTTCCAGGTGCGTCGCGGGATTATCGACTGGGACGCGTCCGGTCTCGGCCAGGGTGACGATGAACAGGGCTGCGAGCGCCATGAGGTGCGGAGGTGGATCGGTCACGATGCCCTCCAGCAAGGCCGTCTTGTGGACGATCGTGCTCAGGTTAGTGGATCCGGCGGTCAGACCGACCGCGAAGATGGACAGAATCATCGCCGGTTCGGTGAGGGACGCCACGATCGCCTCGCGGCTGCTCCCCATGCCGCCGAATGCGGATCCGGCATCCAGGCCGGCGAGGATCAGGAAAAACGTCCCGAGCGCCAGCAAGTAGACCACTGTGATGATATCGCCCGCGAAACTGAGCGGGACCTTCGACACAAACAGTGGCACGAGCAGATTGGCCGCCAGCGTTGAGGCGAACAAGATGTAGGGCGTCGCCGTGAAGATCCACGAGGCGTTCGAGGACACCACCACATCTTTTTGAAATAGCTTGAGCAG
>VBOF01000154.1 GCA_005877855.1 Nitrospirota bacterium
TCGACCCGGTACAGCAGCGGCGCCACCAGCAACTTCGGATACCGCAGGCGCAGCCGCTTGGCCTCGCTCAACACGAAGTCCACCTCATTGCCGATCTCGTACATGGGGGCAAAATGCATGAAGTGGGTTTCCGCCCACTCCCGATCCCAGCCCGCATGGTCGACGAGACCGGCAATGAACCGTTCGCGCTTGCTCATGAGATTGACCATGCCGCAGTTGGTATGGGCCAGCAGCGCGATCATGGCAACCTCAAAAAAAATCGCATGCACACTTTGGCCGAAGGCTATCACCCGTCACTGGATGGCGCAGAAAAGTGTTCGCGGCGGCTGACGGCAACGTCAGAGACAAACATGACCCCGGAGTATCGGTCGAAGATCGGCTTCAAGCCGGCCAGAATTGGCTCCACCTTCTCTTGTGGAACGACGGTCATCAGCATCACCAGGCTGTCCATCTCATTGAACATCGGATGGGCTGTATGAAAGCCGTGGTGTCCTTTTCCCGAAATGTTGTGGATGATCGTGTAGCCAGTCGCCTTGATGTTGTCCAGCAAATCGGTCACAAATTTCACCTGCTCGCCCTGAATGATGATCCTGATCTCCTTCATGGGATGAAGCGTGAGGCCGTTCATAAGCTGTGCTCCTCCTTTAAAAACATTTTCGTCTCAAGGGACGGGCTTCCATTTTTGAAGGGCGTCCATCCCTGCTTCGGAATATAGCGATAAAAGATTTTCTCTTCCGGATCAAGCGCCGCCAGGCGGACCCATTCGTTATCGTAAAAATGCTGAAGGACATGGTGACGCCGGATGACCTGGCTGATCCGTTCCCTGGGCGCTTCAATCAGGGTGAGCAGACGCATGGGCTCATGATAAGGCCGCGGCCCGTCCATGACGGTCTGCCAGGCCAGCCCGGTGCGCAGATCGCTCTGGGGTCCGGACACGATCCCGACCCGGCCCACCACATTATGGTAAATTTTACTTCCACTGCCATAGACCTCGTTATCCACCGTGGAAAAATAATGCTCCATGTTGATCCATTGACCGACCACCTGCGGGCCTGTCATCACGATCTCCAGCAGCCGGCCTGTAGGATCTTCCCCATAATCATACGAATGCAGAAAAACCCGTCCCTCAAGATGGACCCCCCTGGTCAGGTCACGACGCCCAATGATAAACGCCGCGTTGCCCGACAGCCCCCATTCCGGCCGGACCTGGCTCCAGTCACCACTCCGTCTGCGCGTCTCCCGCGCCGCTCTAGAGGGTGTCAGGGTGGTTTTGATCTCTGGAAATCGAGAGCATCGTTCCTGGCTGTTGTGAAGGCCGGCTTCCTCAAGGTCGCGGCTCAGACGGAGCAGATCCTTGAGATGGGTGGCTGGGAGGTCCTCCAGATCGAAGAGTTGCACTTCATCTGTTGTCGTGTCGTGCTGCCCCGCAATGAAATAGGTGTCCTGGGGAATGGAGAGGCCCTTGTTGGCCAGTTGCTCCCGCACCCGGGGTTTGTTGGCCATGGCCGCTAGGACGCGCGCATTCGGTTTGCCCACATTGCCGCCACATGCGCCGCAATCGAGAGCCGCCTCGAAGGGATTGTTGTCCGAGCTGCTCCCGTGGCCGCAGAAGAGGACTAGTCGAGCGAAGTTTCGGGTCAGCCCCATCATCCGGAGCGCGGTCTCCACTGTGAAGGCCTGCTCGCTGAGCGTGAAGCCCGTTTGCGTGATGCGCTCCATGCGCGTAAAGGCCCAGCCCTGGTTGATCCGGTAGTGACGGCGCAGCTCTTCAACAAAGGCCGCTTCCTCCCCGGCGGAGAGCGCATAGGAGCGGGACGGTGCCTGCGGGGATTGTTGGTCGGCGCTCTGTTCATCCAACGCCCGACGACGCAGGGCCTCCAGCCGCTCGAGGGACAGATTCAGATCACGGTCGCCGAACCGTTCCTGAAGGGCCCGGCGAATGGTGGCGCGCTGCTCGGCGGCCAGCATTTCTTCGACTTCATCCCGTGACAGCTTGTCCACGGTAAGGGAGGTGGCGACCGGCGGCACGAATATGCGCCGAAGCCGGACGGTCCACTTGCGATACCAGTCGGGGAAGACCGTTTTCCCGATCAACGGCAGGCTGTAAAACCAGCCGAGCGACTCCACCGCAACATAGGGCGTAACCACATTTTCTTTCAAATCGTGCAGCAGCTCATGCCCCGCATGGAGCAGTTTGGTCCCGGCTTGGTGCCTGGACAGCAGTTGACCGTGATAGGTTCGGGGGACCTCGCGCACCGCATTCTTGGCCTTCATGATCACTGGAAACTGATCGGTGTCGTGATGGCTGCCCAGGGCCCGGTAACGGATAAAGACGGTGAAAAAGCCGGCAAAGCCGAACGTGTCATAATCCCCGACGGCCTCCAGGTGGCGCCGGAACGACTCGGACCGCACATCGATGCAGAAGATCGCCTGGGCCTGGGGCCGCACCACCCGTTGGCCGTCTTTTACAGCAGCCTGCAGATTGGAAAGATTGGGCCTGAGCTTGCCGATCAGTTGTTCCTGGTAGCCAGCCTCAAACGCTTTGAGCCACACCGGCCCGTGGTCTGATTCCGAGAAAGCATCGATCCACTCCAGCAGCACCCTCAGCTCCTGCGGCGCTGTTTCCATCAGGACGTCGGGGGCGATCTCCAGGGCGTTGGCGAGGGTCCGCAACCGCCATGCCGCAGCGAGCTGTGTCGTGTGATCACGGCGGGGCCCGAATTGCGCTGCGTATCTGTTTAGAGGGGCTCGCGTCGCCCCCTCATCCGGCAACGCCGGATGAGCCTCTCCCTCACGCGCGCTGTGCGCGCTGGGTCGCCCCTTCGGGCTCCCGCGCCTCTGCATGTCGGCCGAAATCGCGCCGAAATTTCCATCGATCCCGAGTGCTTCCCGGCAGACCTTCTGGACCAGCTCGCGTTCATACCAAACGCGCACCGCAAGGTACTGCACCAGATCGACGGGATAGACCTGCTGCCATTCATAGTCCCTCTGATCGGCCCGCCATTTGATGAAGCCCGCCCAGCCGGGCAGGGCCGCCAGATGCAGTGAGAGATAGTCCTGCCAGACCTCAGAAGGGATGCCGAGCGCCGCAAGGTGCTCGAGCAGCGCATCCTCCGGGGATGTCGGCAGGCCGGCGATTTTCTGTCGACTGTCCGCGATCCCGCAGGGGGACCATTCCTGTTCGGCCAGAAATTTCCAGGCCCCGTAAAAACCATTTTCCCGGCCAGGCATGGGCCACGTGGCATGCCCTTCGTCTAAAAAGGCCTCACACCATTTAATCGATTCTCCATTGATCTGGTCCATTATCTGACTGCCCAGGGTGTAGTCGCACCACGCCGCCAGTGTCGAACGCCGACCGAGAGCGGTCCGCTCCTCATGGACGCCGGCCTCCAGGCTCTCCCGAATTGCCGGGGGATTCAGCGCAGGGGTGAGATGGTCCGCCAGGGTTTTGATAAGAGTCCGATCCGGGCGACGATTGATCTGGGCGTCGAGCGTCTCTTCGGCCGGGGCCGTGATCCCCTGAAGCAGATGGGCTCGAAGCACTTCGAAGTGGGAGATCTCGCGCGCCCCCAGCGCCACATGCTTGTCGTGCACAAGCGTCTTTAGCGCAGCGTCGATATGATGCGGACGAATCCTGCCGGAGCGGACATAGCCCCGAAAGAGCTCATTGGACAGATAGCCTTTCCCTCCCAGGAGTTGATGGCCCCGGCGCACGGCGTCCTCAAAATGGAGATCTTCCAGGCCATGCAGCGGATTGTGATGGACAAAGGTGCGCATGGGCCAGTACTGGGAGATGATCTCGCTGGAGAGCAGGATCAGCCCTCTGAGCTGCATCCGCCGTGTTTCGCTGTACGGTGCTGTTTCTACTTGTTCCATAGCATTAACTCCATGGCCGTCCGATAGCTGTTCGTCAGCGTGTCGGACTCGAAGAATCCGTACGGCGTGATGCCGAGGGCCAGCAGGATCAACAGCACGATCAGCAAGGGGGCGACTTCGGTGGGACGTAAATCCTCATACCGAATGTCCGAGCGGTGCGGGCCGAAGAGGAGCCGTTGCATCAGCCTGAACAAATACCACGACGCTGCAAGCCAAGTGAGCAGGATGACCATTAGATCCCAGGAGATGACGATGGACGGGTGGAGCAGTATGGCCATGTAACCGGAAAACAGGCCGAATGGAGGCAGGCCTACGGCCGCCATCACCAGCAGTGACAGCAAGATGGCAAAGCGGGGCATGGGCCGCGCCAGCCCGCCGATCTGGTTCAGATCGAGGTCGCCATACCGCACCTGCACGCGATGCCATGCCAGGAACAGCCCGCCGATGACAAGCGCCACCGCGCTGGTGTACACGGCCGCCTGGGGAGTAGAGGTCCCGGTGACCGCCAGATACCACCACAGAATGGAAAAGAAGGCGAGGCTGGCGTAGGCCAACAGGCGAGTTACTCTGAACTGAACCAGGGCTTTGAGCGACCCATAGAGGGCGCCGAACAATGCCAGCACGCTCACGCCTTTGAGAAACTCCGCGGGCATTTCGGGAAGAAGGCCCATCAGCCCGTACAGCCCCACGGTCGGCAGCAGGATGGCAAGGCACATGGGCAAATATCCTGGCAGACGGGTCAGGGCGGCCACGTAGACCCCATGCAGGGGAAACAGAGGGATCATGAGAGCAGCAACAAAAAATAGGGTGATGTTTGCAGCCGACAGTTCCCCCGTCCAAACCGCCGCAGGCAGGACCAGGCCAAGGGCGATCAGACCTGCGACATACGGGAAGAGCCTGCTCGTATCCAGCCGATGGGCCACGCGCGTGAAGCCCCGCCCGAGTCTGAGAGCGAGGGCATCCACATAGAGGCGGTTCATGAAGAACAGATAGAAGCGGGTCTGCACCCCGTTCACCCAATCCGGCATTCGAAGCGATCGTCCATGACCCTTCGCATAGATGAAGACCCAGCCCAGGATGACGGCCAGGGCCGTCGCTCCTACCATGACATCGAACAGCCACCTCGGCAAGGCGGCGGCCTGGAAGTACGCGGCTACCTCGCCCGGAGCCGGATAGAGGAAATAGGTGAAGGCCTGCACCGCCAGCAGATAGGTCGAGACCACCAGGAGCAGTGTTAGGAGCATGAGCGCCGCCACCTTCCGTGAGGCGACCGCCCGTAGACGGTAGAGCGTCAGGATCGCCTGGGAGGAGGTGACCCAACTAAAGAAAAGAAAAATCACGACTCCCTGCGAATTCCTCAAGGGGAGGCTCAAGACGCCGTGGGCGGCCAGCAGAATGATCAGGGGGAGGATGAGCGTCGTGATAAATCCGGTGAGCCAGGTCAGGAGCGAAAAGTCCGTCTGCTCCACGGTTTCGTCTTTGGGAGGGAGCCTCGGTTCCTGGCGGGCTGCATGGATCACATGGCCGCAGTTGAGGAAGATCGTGGCCTTAAACAGACCGTGCGCGATCAGATGAAAAATCGCCAGGGCGAAGGCCCCCAGCCCGCACTCCATGATCATGTAGCCCATCTGCCCTATGGTTGAGAAGCCCAACATCGTCTTGATATCTGACTGCGTCAGCATGATGGCTGCTGCGACGATCGCTGTGAGGCCGCCGATCACGAAGGCCAGGTGCAACGTGTCGGGAGCGAGTCCGTAAAGCGGCGCAAGCCGGTTGATCAGAAACCCGCCCGCATTGATGATTCCTGCATGCAGAAGGGCATGGACCGGTGTGGGGGCGTAGAGGGATCCGGGCAGCCACACATGCATCGGGAACTGGGCCGACTTGCTCATGGCCCCGATGAAGATCAGCAAGGTTATGGCAGTGACAGCGCTGATCTCAAACCCGCTGCCAGGCCATAGCGAAAAGGTGCATCACGGCATACGTTTTGAAGGCGCCCTCGATGGTTGGGGGATGTGAATAATGATAGGAAAGGAGGTATAAGAGCCAGCTCAGGAGTTGCCAGAAGATGAAGAGCATCAAGATGTTAGCGCTTGAGACCATGCACAGAAGCACAAAATTGGTGAGGGCCAGAAGAGCGTGGAACCTGGCGTAGCCGCGTTCCTGCTGCATGTAGCGCATGGAATAGAGATAGATGATGGTGCTCACACCCGTGATCAGTACCATCATGACAGCACTCAGACGATCAACGTAGAAGCCCAACGAGAGAACGGAAAGGCCCGCCGTGCTCGGTTCGTAGAAACGGACGCTTATCGGACCGTTCAACGTGACCAGAACCAGCGTCGCGACGGCACCTGCGAAGGCCGCGATAACGGCTGGCGCGGCGATCCTGACACGCCGTTCACGCAGCACGCTGCCAGCGATTCCGATCACGATTGCGGCTAGCAGAGGAAGTAGCGGGAAGAGGATCACGTAGGACATGGCTCACCTGGAACTCTTTGCAATGCAGAAGACGACACGTGGAAGTTCTCGGCAGCGAGCGTGAGCTTCGAATGGAGGATGTGGCGCATGGTCCCCGTGATGGGGAAGTCAGCCCTAACCTGGGCGTCGGCAAGCAGCATAAGAGTCCGTGGTTTATGGCATAAAAAAAGCCAGCCGGCTCCTCACTCTTTCCAAGGGGTGTCCAGCTGGCTCGTACTGTAACTGGCCTCTCACGCCGGAGAGCCAGCTACCCTACCTGCCACCGTGATCGGATTTTCGGTGATGGGTCTACCTGTCTGTGCGAGCCTAAGACACGGGGCCCCATCGTTTGCAATTCTTTGAGGAAGTGTCATACCATAAGCTCGCGTTAATTCACAACCTGCCATTAGGCCCATATCTGGTAGGTCTTCTAGGTATCTCCATGGGAAATA
>VBOF01000088.1 GCA_005877855.1 Nitrospirota bacterium
GTCCTCAAAGAATTTCGCCAGTTCCTTCGCGGACGTCAGGACATCCGCGTCGTACTCCGGCAGGCCATACTGCTCCATAAACCGTTTAAGCATGGCCTCCGGCATTTCCGGCAGTATTTTCCGCTCCTTCTCTATCATCTCCTCAGTGATCCGCAGTGGCACCAGGTCCGGATCCGGGAAGTAGCGGTAGTCGTGCGCTCCTTCCTTACTCCGCATCGGGGCCGTCTCGCTCTTCTCCGGGTCCCACAGGCGCGTCTCCTGCACGATCTTCCCGCCCTCGCTCAGGACCTTCGTCTGCCGCTTGATCTCATATTCCATCGCGGCCTTCGCAAACTTGAAGGAGTTGATGTTCTTCAGCTCCACCTTGGTGCCAAACTCCTTGGAGCCGGCCTGCCTCAGCGAGAGGTTCGGCTCGCAGCGCAGGCTCCCCTCCTCCATGTTGCCGTCGCAGACCTCGAGGTACACCAGAATGTCGCGCAGCTTCTTGAGGTAGGCGACCGCCTCGTCCGGCGACCGCATGTCCGGCTCGGTCACGATCTCCAGCAGCGGCGTCCCGGCCCGGTTCAGGTCCACGTGGGACGCGCCCGCAATGCCGGTGTGCAGGTTCTTGCCCGCGTCCTCCTCCAGGTGGGCCCGCCGGATACGGATGCGTTTGGCCGTCCCGTTCTGTCCGATCTCCACCCAGCCGTCCTGGCAGATCGGCAGCTCGTACTGCGAGATCTGGTAGCCCTTCGGCAGGTCCGGGTAGAAGTAGTTCTTGCGGGCGAACCGGTTCATCGGCGCGATCGTGCAGTTCAGAGCCAGCCCTGTCCGGATGGCGAACTCGACCGCCTTCTGATTGATGACCGGTAGGACCCCCGGCATCCCCAGACACACCGGACATGTCTGTGTGTTCGGCGCCGCGCCGAACACCGTGCTGCACCCGCAGAACATCTTGGACGCAGTCAGCAACTGCGCGTGCGCCTCCAGCCCGATAACGACGTCGTACGCCATGAACCTCTAGGAAGCCCGATGTTTTTTCATGGCTGTGCGCCCGGCATCCATCGCAGACGAAAGCAGGGATTTCTGATCGTCAACGAACTCCTTACCCTTCTCGACGAAGTCTTTACCCTTCTCGACGAGGTCTTTACCCTTCTCGATGGCTGAGTCCAGCATAGCCTTGGCCTCCGGTAGTCTTTCCCGGATCTCTTCTTCGGCTTTCTCAGCATAGTCTCTGAGCAGCCTCCGCGTCTCTGCCCCAGTCTGAGGGGCCAACAGTAAGGCTGCGCCAGCCCCGATAATGGCCCCAGCTAAGAACGCGAATGCTACCGCACCTGACGAAAATCCACTGTCTTCAGCCGCCATCGGATGACCCTCCTTCTTGATGATGACTTGATGATGCTTTGTGTTTGAAAACCCCATACGCCGCCCGAAAGCCCGTCAGCAGACTGGTGAGGTTCATCACCAAACTGCTGGCGCCTCCCCGAACGGCTCCATGGACGTGGTTGATCGTCTGCCCGATCTCACCGATCGCCTCTCCCAGCACGCGCGCGCGGGCTGCGCCTTTCCGTATTTCGGTCGCGACCTGGTTCAGGTTCTGCGCAGCCTGCGTCGCCTCCTTGAACAGGAGAGGCAGGTCCTCGTTCATCTGCCGCAGAAGGTGCGTAGACGCTTGCGTGGTCTTGCGGAGCTGGATCAGCACCGGCACGAGAAATGCCACCAGCACGACCGCCGCCGCTGCTATGACGCCAACTCCAATCTCAATGAACATGCTCCCCTCTCACACATGGTCTCCCTGAACGAAGTGAAGGGTCTCGATTGCACGCGCACATCAGATTCTTCGCTTCGCTCAGAATGACGTTAGAGCCCCGGCCTCTTCAAGTGCCACTCCGTCGCCTGCTCGTAGGCATACGCAGCGCGAAGCACCTTCTCCTCCTCGAACGGCCGACCGATGATCTGCAGGCCGATGGGCAGCTTCCCGCTGCTCAGCCCGCACGGGAGCGAGATGGCCGGTAACCCCGCCAGGTTCACCGAAATCGTGTAGATGTCCGACAGGTACATCTGCAAGGGGTCCTGGATCTTCTCCCCGAGCTTGAAGGCCGGCGTCGGCATCGTGGGCGTGACGATCACATCGACCTCCTTCAACGCTTCATCGAAGTCCCGCTTTATCAGCGTCCGCACAGCCTGCGCCTTCCCGTAATAGGCGTCGTAGTAGCCGGCCGACAGCGCGTAGGTCCCCAGCATGATCCGCCGCTTCACCTCCGCGCCGAAGCCCTCCTGCCGGGTCTTCATGTACATCTCCAGCAGGCCCTTCTCCTTCGCACGGTGCCCGTACTTGACGCCGTCGTACCGGGCAAGGTTCGAGGACGCCTCCGCCGTGGCGATCAGGTAGTAGGCCGCGATGGCGTACGTCGTCATGGGGAGCGAGATCTCCTTGATCTCGGCCTTGAGCGCCTGCATCTGGATGATCGCCGTCCGCACCGCGAGCTCCACCTCCGGGTCGAGTCCCTCGGCGAAGAACTCCAGCGGCACGCCGACCTTCATCCCGCGCAGGTTCTCCTTCAGCGCCTTCATGTAGTCGGGCACCGGCACGTCGGCCGAGGTGGAATCCAGCGGATCGTGACCCGCGATCACCTGCATCATCATGGCCGCGTCCCTCACGTCCTTCGTGATCGGCCCGATCTGGTCCAGCGACGAGGCGAAGGCGACCAGGCCGTAGCGCGACACGCGGCCGTAGGTCGGCTTGAGCCCGACCACGCCGCAGCAGGCGGCGGGCTGCCGGATCGAGCCGCCCGTGTCCGAGCCCAGCGCCGCCACGCAGAGCTCGGCGGCCACGGCCGCGGCCGAGCCCCCGCTGGACCCGCCGGGGATCGCGGCCAGGTTGCAGGGGTTCCGCGTCGGCCCGAAGGCCGACGTCTCGGTCGAGGAGCCCATCGCGAACTCGTCCATGTTCGTCTTGCCGATCAGGTAGTACCCGTGCTCTTTCATGCGGGCCACGACCGTCGCATCGTACGGCGGCACGAAGTTCTCCAGCATGCGCGAGCCGCAGGTGGTCTTGACACCTTTGGTACAGATGTTGTCCTTGACCGCGATCGGCATGGCCATGAGCGGCATGGTCTTCCGCCACTTGCTGAGCGTGAAGTCGAGCTCGTCGGCTTCCTTCACTAGCGCGTCCTTCTTCGCCGTCGTGATGTACGCCTTGACCTTGGACTCGACCAGCAAGACGCGCTGGAAATAGGCCTTCACGATCTCAACGGCCGAGACTTCGCCCTTCATGAACTTGTCTTTGAGCTCGCAGAGCGTCAGCTTCCGCACGTTCATCTAGGCCACCATTCGGTTCTTCTCGTCCACCTTGATAATCCGGGGCTCGTGCCGCTTGATCTCATCCTCGTTGTAGAACTCGTAGCAGAAGATGATGATCTTGTCGCCCACCGCACCCTTGCGGGCCGTCGGGCCGTTCAGCGAAATCGTGCCGCTCCCCCGCTCGCCGGGGATCACGTAGGTCGTGACCCGCTCCCCGTTGTTGAGGTTGGAGATGACGACCGCCTCGTAAGGCAGGATGCCGGCCGCCTCCAACAGGGCCTCGTCCACAGTCAGACTGCCTTCGTACTCCAGACAGGCGTCGGTGACCGTCGCCCGGTGGATCTTCGCTCGCAGCATTTGTCGAAACATCGTTAACGATCCTCTAAAATCTTGGGTACGCGGAAAAACCCGTCCGCCTGGTCCGGCGCGTTGGCGAGCGCCTGCTCCTGCGGGAGCGAGGGCCGCACCGCATCCTCGCGCCACACGTTCTCGGTCGGCAGCACGGTCGCCGTCGGCTCCACGCCTTCGGTGTCCACTTCCTTGAGCTGATCCATGTAAGTCAAGATCGCGCTGAGCTGGCGGGCGAACATCGCCTTCTCGTCCTCACTGACTTCCAGCCGCGCCAGCTTGGCCACGTGCTCAACCTGTTCCTTGCTGATCTCCATCCGTCTTCAATCCTCACCAAGTTCCGTCATTGCGAGCGTAGCGAAGCAATCTCGCTTCTACATGGCTCAATTGAGCCAGGGATTGCTTCGTCGCTTCACTCCTCGCAATGACAATAGGCCTACTCGACCGTCACACTTTTAGCCAAGTTCCGTGGCTGATCCACGTCGGTCCCGCGCAGCACCGCGATATGGTACGCCAGCAGCTGCAGCGGCACCGCAAAGAGGATCGGCGAGAGCAGCGGGTGCACGTCTGGAATTGTGAACACCACGTCGGCTGTCTTGCCGAGCTCCCGCTCGCCCGCCGTGACAAAGGCGATGACCGGCGCCTCGCGGGCTTTCACTTCCATCAGGTTGCTCACCGTCTTCTCGTACAGGCGATCGCGCGGCACCAGCACCACGACCGGCATGTCCTCGTCAATCAGCGCGATCGGACCGTGCTTCATCTCCCCCGCCGCGTACCCCTCGGCATGGATGTACGAGATCTCCTTGAGCTTTAGCGCTCCTTCGAGCGCGATCGGGTAGTTGATGCCACGGCCCAGGTACAGGAAGTTGCGCTTCGTGTGGTAGCGCTTAGCGATCGCGATCAGCTCGGCCTCACGGCCCAAAAGATGCTGGACGTGCGTCGGTAGCGTCACGAACCGGTCCAGCCACGCGCGTCCCTCTTCCACCGACACAGCGCCACGCACCCGCCCCAGGTGCAGAGCCAGCAGGTAGAGCGCCGTGAGCTGGGCTGTGAAGGCCTTCGTCGAGGCCACACCGATCTCGGGGCCCGCGTGCGTGTATAGGACGCCGTCCGACTCGCGCGCGAGGGTGCTGCCCACCACGTTGCAGATGCACACGACGCGGGCGCCCTGCCGCTTGGCCTCGCGGGCGGCCGCCAGCGTGTCAGCGGTCTCACCCGACTGGGAGATCGCAATCAACAGGTCGCCCGGCCCGATCAGCGGGTTGCGGTAGCGGAACTCCGAGCCGATGTCCACCTGGACCGGCGCCCGCACCATCTCTTCGATCAGATACTTCCCCACCAGCGCGGCATGCCAGGAGGTCCCGCAGGCCACGATCCAGAAGCGACGCACGTCGGCGAATTGGGCCGGTGTCAATCCGATGTCGGGCAGGTCGGCCTCCCCGCGCTCGTAGGTGTAGCGGCCCCGCATCGTGTCCAGGATCACCTGCGGTTGCTCGTGGATCTCCTTCAGCATGAAGTGGGGATAGCCGCCCTTTTCCGCCGCGGCCGCGTCCCACGCGATCCGGGTCG
>VBOF01000089.1 GCA_005877855.1 Nitrospirota bacterium
AAGACGCCATCGAGATCGACGTGGACGCCCTCTCCGACGGACAGCGGGTGGTGATCGGCGGCATCATGGAGCACATCGAAGAGGCCGGCGTCCATTCCGGCGATGCGGCCTGCTCGCTCCCACCGTACTCCCTTTCAACAGCGATTGTGGAGGAGATCCGCCGGCAGACGATCACCCTGTCGCATGAGCTCCACGTGATTGGCCTGATGAACGTGCAGTTCGCGGTCAAGGACGGAACGGTCTACGTGCTGGAGGTGAACCCACGGGCGTCGCGCACCGTCCCCTTCGTCAGCAAGGCGATCGGCGTCCCCCTGGCCAAGCTCGCCATGCAGGCGATGATGGGACGGACGCTCGAGCAGATCGGCTTCACGGCCGAGCGGACACCAGTCCACATCTCCGTCAAAGAAGCCGTCTTTCCCTTTACCAAATTTCCCAACACAGACGTGATCCTCGGCCCGGAGATGAAATCCACCGGCGAAGTCATGGGCATCGCCGATGACTTCGGGGCGGCCTTCCTCAAGTCCCAGCAAGGAGCCGGCTCTTTCCTGCCTATGCAGGGACGGGTCTTCATCAGCGTCAAGGACAAGGACAAGCCGGCGACCGTGCCACTGGCCCGCCGGTTCCTGGACCTAGGCTTCACCATCGCGGCCACGCGGGGCACGGCCGCCTACCTGGCCGGACGCGGCGTCATGGTGGACACGGTGAACAAGGTCGAAGAGGGCCGGCCGCATTGCGTGGACCACATCAAGAACGGCGAGATCCAGCTGGTCATCAATACGGTGGGGGACAAGGTCTCCCAGGTGGATTCCGCGTCCATCCGCCGGACTGCGCTGGTTCAGAACGTGCCCTATCAGACCACGATGGCCGGCGCCCGCGCGACTTTGATGGCGATCGAAGCGGGTCGGAAGCGCAAGCTGACTGTCAAGCCCCTGCAGGAGTATTACGGGGTCGGAACAAAGGCATAGCGAGGAATGAGCGTGAAGATACCGATCACGAAGAAAGGATACGCGGCCTTGCAGGCCGAGCTCGAACGGTTGAAGAAGGTCGAGCGCCCCAAGAACATCAAGGAAATCGAGGAGGCAAGGGGCCATGGCGACCTGAGCGAGAACGCGGAATTCCATGCCGCCAAGGAGCGCCAGAGCCACATTGACGCACGGATCCGCGACCTGGAGCACAAGCTGGCAGAGGCGCAGATCATCGACACTTCGAATCTGTCTACTGACAAGGTCGTCTTTGGCTCAACCGTCACGGTCAAGGACGCCCAAACTGAGAAAGAGCAGCGTTACACGCTCGTCGGCCCGGATGAGGGTGATCTGAAAAACGGCAAGATCTCGGTCCAGTCACCGGTCGGGCGCGCCCTCATCGGCAAGCGGGTGGGGGAGACCGTCGAGGTCAAGACGCCGGCCAAAGTTGTGGAGTACGAAGTGCTCAACATCTGCTTTGAGGACATGTAGGGGCGGTTCGCGAACCGCCCCCCGGAACCCAACATGGTACGGTCGCCGGATAGCCCTGAATCTGTCCCACCGCCCATCATCACCCTGCTGACGGACTTCGGCGCGGCCGACGTGTTCGTCGGCAGCATGAAGGGTGTGATCCTCGGGATCAATCCGCACGCCAAGATCATCGACCTGACCCACGACATCCCCGCGCACAACATCCGCGCCGGCGCCTACCTGCTCCATTCCGCGTCCCGCCACTTTCCCCCGGACACTATCCACGTGGCCGTGGTGGACCCGGGCGTCGGCAGCGAGCGGCGTCCGCTGCTGGTGACCACGCGCTCCTATCATTTTCTGGCGCCTGACAACGGGCTCCTCAGCTACATCCTCGCCTCGGAGCCGAAGGCCGAGGTCCGCGAGCTGACGGCCAAGCAGTACTTCCTGGGCACGGTCGGCACGACATTCCACGGCCGCGACCTCTTCGCGCCGGCGGCCGCGTGGCTGTCACTGGAGGAGCCGACCGACGCCTTCGGACCCAAAATCGACAATCCAGTCCGTTTCGAAGTGCATCAGCCTCAATTAGAGGAAGGGCGACTCGCGGGCGAAGTCCTCCACATCGACCGCTTCGGCAATCTCATCACGAACATCAGCCAGACACTCTTGCGGGAGGCCCTGGGGAGCGTGGACCTGCCCAAGGTCCAGGTCCGTATCAAAAAGACCACCGTGAAGGGGCTTCGGAATTTCTACGCCGACGCGCCGCCCAAAACGCTGGCGGCGTTGATCAACAGCGATAATTTACTCGAGCTCTTCTGCAACCAGGGCCGCGCAGACAAGCTGACAAAGGCAGAGATCGGCGACCGCGTCGAAGTCCGGATGGCGTGAACTGTAAAGTCTGCGCAGGGGAGTGGCCGGGGAAGGATCACAAGATCGCGGAGCGCGCGGCACAGGCATTTCGTCTACGAAGTCGAGGCGGGGACCTGCCTGAAATTCAACTGTTTCGCAGGCGAAGGTCTCGGACACGATTGGGTGAGACCTCTATTCGCTCGCTCGGGCCACGGAAAGGTTTTGGGAAATCGCCACGCTGACGAGGTGCACCGCCAGCAGAAAGCCATACACCACGCAGAAGAAATTGAACGCTGCTCGGGAAAAGTCCACCAACAAGATCGGCAGAAAGACCGTGAACAGCACGCTCGCGATCAGCGTGGCGAGCGTCAGACGGCGGCAGAACTCATAGGCTGGCTCTTCCTGGATCGGCCACAAAACCCTGGCGTAACGCTCGGCCCGAGCCAGACAGGCATGCCGCACGGATGGGTCAGACGGCCCCCGCCGGTACAAGAAGACGTATCCTGCGATCAGAATCAGCCAGGGGGAAGCCCACAGTGGCCAGAACTGCGTACCCGCGTACAGCTCTGCGCTCATGAGGGTGCCGAACGATGGCAAGTAGAGCAACCCAACCAGCAGCGGAGCCATGCGGGTATCCACTGGTGGCTTGCCGCTCGAACCTCCGTGAACCAGCTCCCGCTCGAACAGAGGGAACCCATACTTCAGGACGGCAAGGGCAATGGCAGCGGTCATGGTCTTGTCCGGGATATACCACAGGCAGTTCTGTACCCAGTACACGAACGTCCGTCCCAGGCTCTCCCCCAACGCGGCGCCGAACAATACTTGAAGGTGATCGCTCAGGACCTGCTGCCAATCTGAGGCGAACCGGTCGAGAACGGCGGCCACCTGCGGGCTGAGCGCAAATGCGGACTGTCCCGAGACAGCAGCCGATACGAAGGCGCCGGGAATACTCATGACGCATGCGCCCAGGATGCCAAAGCTCGTTAAATACCACACGTGGGCGATGGTCGAGCCTCGAGCTGACCGCAAATACTTCCGAAACCAGGCTCGGCGTGCCATCAGGCCCCAGAAGACGCCGCCAGTCATGTTGACGATCGACCAGGGGAATATGGACAGCGCGCCATCCGGCCCCGGGTAGAGGACCAAGTTCACGACCGAACTAGAGAGCAATCCGACCATCATGCCCCACCAGGGGCCTAGGAGGAACGCGGCCAGAGCCGTACCTGTCATATCGAGATAGAGAATACTCTGCAATTGGCGGCTCAGCACGAGGCCGAGGTAATTCAGAAGAACCCCTGCAGCGACAACGACGGTGATTTCGTGGACCAGGAGATAGGCAGAGACCTGGAACGCCTTTGCCGGTGCCCGATGTCCAGGGGGCGCTTGCTCGGCCTGGGCGCGATGGGCCACGGGCTCAGCTTCCTTCTTACGCAGACGAGCCTTCGAGAGACGGTCTCTCAAGGCGAAAAACTTGTCCACGATCGAGAGACATGCGGCCAGAAACGCGGCGAAGGCACCAGCAAAAATGATGGTATCCTGGTCGATGTTCATGCGCCAATCAGTCCTTACGTATTCTGACGACCGAACGCCCTGATTCTACAACAGAACCTGCCCAGGCACCAAGAATTCGGGAAGCCGTGTGCTCACTGAAGGTCAGGGGGACAAGTTATGATCGGGGCGATCTAGTCCTGGCCGACTTGCCATATTCCGAATTTAGAGAAGCTGAATCAGGCTCTTCGTCTGTGGTTGGGCTTATAATGACACCGTGACTTGTAAGGTCTGCGCAGGGGAGTGGCCGGCCAAGGATCACAAGATCGCCGAGCTTGGGCTCACGGTCGCGTACCTCCACAACGATCAGTTCTTTACCGGCTGGACCGTGCTGGTGCTCAAGCGCCATGCGACCGAGCTGTTCGACCTCACGCGAGAAGAGCGCCGCCAGCTCATAGAAGAAGTCACGGAAGTCTCGCGCACGCTGGCCGTCGTGTTCGATGCCGTCAAGATCAACTATGAGTTACTCGGCAACCAGCTCCCGCACATTCACTGGCATATCATCCCCAGACTCGCCGATGACCCGGCCCCCCGCGAGGCGGTGTGGACGGTCAAGCACGACCCGAAGCGCCTCTCACCCCACGAGCTTCGCGAGAGAGTCTCCCACATCCAAAAGCATCTCTCCATCCGTAGAGGGACAGAAAACAGTCAACATGGCCATGTCCCGTCGAAGACGTAATCATCTCCGCATGTTCTTTCTCGGCACGGTACTGTGCCTTGTCGTGTCCGGCTGCGCGATCGCCGAGTGGGTCGGCGTCCAACTGTATTACAAGAATGCAGACCTGCCAGAAAAGCAGGTCCTCCGCGACATCCCATACTGGAATAGTGTCGACAGCCATCCGGCGCGACACAGGCTCGACCTCTTCCTCCCTCAAGGAACGCAGTGGCCCGTCCTTGTCTTTGTGCATGGGGGAGGCTGGATGGAGGGCGACAAGAGCCTTCGGGTGGCCGGTGCCGATATCTACGGAAACATCGGACGGTTTTACGCATCGCGCGGAGTGGGTGTGGCCGTCATCAATTACGGGTTGATACCGGACGTCCCTTGGCGCCACCAGCCGGAGGACGTGGCCCGAGCTGCGGCCTGGGTGCACACGCATATCGCCGCCTACGGAGGAGATGCCTCGCGCGTGTTCCTGGCGGGTCATTCCGCTGGAGCTCAGCTCGTCACCCGCGTGGCACTCGACCCGGAACTCTTAAAAGCGATGGGCCTCTCGACCGGGATCGTGTGCGGGGTCATTTCGGTGAGCGGGGCGGCCCTGGATCTCACCGACGAGAAAACGTACGAACTTGGAGAGAAACTGTCGTACTATGAGAAACGCTTTCGGGACGTGAATGGCGGCGATCAATGGAAGCAAGCCGCCTCGCCTGTCTAT
>VBOF01000090.1 GCA_005877855.1 Nitrospirota bacterium
GTCCGGAACCTTGCCTTCGGCCTGGAGGATCTGCTTGCGCGTCTCGCGGCCTATGACGGATTGGAAGTCCCGGATCATCATCGGATATGGGTGCGCGCCCAGGACCGAGCCGAGGATGTAGTGCGTCGTGCGGACGTTGGTCGTCCAGTCCCGCATGGCCTCGCTGATGGCGTCCTTCAGCGTGCGGCTTCCGGCGTTCACGGCCGTCACGGTCGTCCCGAGCAGGCGCATCCGGAAGACATTCAGCGCCTGGCGCTCCATGTCCTCCGTGCCCATGTACACTTCGCACTGCAGGCCGAACAACGCCGCCACTGTGGCCACGGCCACCCCGTGCTGGCCCGCGCCGGTCTCGGCGATGACCCGCTGCTTGCCCATTCGACGGGTCAAAAGCCCCTGGCCGATCGTGTTGTTGATCTTGTGCGCGCCAGTATGGCAGAGGTCCTCGCGCTTGAGGTAGATCTTCGCCCCGCCGAGCTTCTTGCTCAGTCGCTCGGCATAGTACAGCGGCGTCGGCCGGCCCACGTACTCGCGGAGGTAAGAGTCCAGCTCGGCTTTGAACCGCGGATCGCGGCGCGCCTTTTCGTACTCCCGGGCGAGCTCCTCAAGGGCGGGAACCAATGTCTCGGGAACGTACCGCCCGCCGAAGGCGCCGAAGCGGCCGCGCGCATCAGGAAGTTGCGTCATCGAAGGCAGTATAGGCTACAGAACGCGAGCAATCAATCGACCATCATAGCGGGAGGGGGCCCCGCGTCTCCACCCGCAAAGCGGGTACCCGGCCCTCCCGTACCCACTACCACGTCCAACTCTTGGCGTTGGTAATGAACGCCTGCACCTTCGCGTGGTCCTTCTTTCCCGGGGCGGCTTCCACCCCGCTGGTGACATCCACGGCGTACGGCCGGACTTGGCGGACCGCCTCGAGCACGTTGTCGGGAGTGAGGCCGCCGGCCAGGATGATGGGACCCAGCATTTGGGCCTGCGCAGCCAGGTCCCAGTCGATCGTGACGCCCGTTCCACCCGGCGTCCCCTCGACGAAGGCGTCTAGGACGAAGCCGCTGACCTGGTAGGCGGCCATGCGCTCGAGGTCCCGCCTGTCGCGGACGCGGATGGCCTTGATGACCGAGCGTCCGAGTTCGGCGCAATAGTGCGGAGGCTCCTCGCCATGCAGTTGGGCCAGAGCGATGTTGCACTCGTCCATGATCCGGCGAACGACCATCAGCTCCTCGTCGACGAACACCCCCACCGGCACCACGAACGGCGGCAGCCGGGAGATGATCTCGGCGGCCGTCTTCGAGTCCACCGCTCGCGGACTCTTGGCATAGAACACGAACCCAATGGCGTCCGCGCCGGCCTGCACCGCCGCCATCGCATCGTCCAGGTTGGTGTTGCCGCAGATTTTGACCTTGACCATAGGGGCGGATTGTAGAGGACCGAGCGACCCGTTGCAAACACGCGTGTCTTGAATGAATTGCGAGAACCGTTTATGCTGAGACCTCCACGTGAGGGAAATAAGCGATGGAGGTTGAGTTCCTCGGGCACGGCGGGTTCATCATCACGTCTGGCCAGATGCGCGTCGCCTGCGATCCGTGGGTTTCCCCGCGCGGGGCCTTTCATGCGAGCTGGTTCCAATTCCCATGCAACCATCACTTGTGGGACCGAGACTACCGCAATCTCACCGCCCTCGTCATCACCCATGAGCACCAGGATCATCTCGATGCCGCGTTCCTCTCACAGAAGATCGTGGCGCGCATTCCCATAATCATCCCTCAGTACCCGTCCCGCTCGCTCTGGAGCAAAATTCGAGCCGCGTGCGCAAATCCCATCACGGAGGTCAAACCCGGTATTGACCACCAACTCGGCGAAGGCTTGCGGGTTCTGTTCACCACCGAAGACACGCCGATCACCCCGTGTGCGGCAGCGACCTTCCAAACCAGGGAGACCGTGTTGATCAACTTGAGCAACGCCCGGCTTTCTGTGAAACAACGCGACACCTTGAAATATCGCCTCAGAGGCCGGATCGACGCGCTGCTCGTCCAATGCGCCAGGGTGGACTGGAACCCGATCTGTTACCGCCATCCCGAAGAGAAGATGCTAGCCCTTTCCGTGCAGAAGCGCGTCGAGCAGCTTGAGTATGCCTTCCAGACGCTGGACCGGATGCCACCGCGGATCGGGCTGCCCTCCGCCGGACCTCCGGCATTCCTGGAGGACTCCCTGTTCCGATTCAACGATGACCTGGGCGGGAAAGGCATCGTGCCTGACCAAAAACGCGCTCATGATTGGCTGCGCGTCCGCGGTTACACGCGTCGCCTGGAGATCCCCCTGCCGGGGGATCGGCTGAATTTGATCAACGGCGAGTTTGCGCCGGATGCGACGATCCGCAAGGAGTTCTCATTCGACCAGAAAGACAAGTATCTGACTGCCTATGCCGGCCAGATGCGCCCTGCTCTCGCTGCTTGTCGTGAGTCTTTGCCACGACCGACTGAAGATGTCTTCGAACCATTCCGGGCGTACGTGCAGGGTTTGGGCGAATCGGACGCGTCCAGGTTGGAAGAGCTCAAGCTGGAGCTCCGGTTTGTGGTGGAAGGCTCCCACGGTGGGGACTTCCTCGCCCGATGCGATGCCGGAGCGCTGACGTTCGAGCGCACCGGAGGTCAGACCGCCGCGTGTACGATCACCCTCGATAGTGTGTGGCTGAACCAGATTCTGCACCACAACCTGCGGTGGACGGACTTCTTTCTTTCGCTTCGCTTCTCGGTTGAGCAAGACCCATCGGCGGAGGACGATCACGTGCTGTCCTGGCTGCAGTTGGTCGAGTCCCAGGCACTCGCAGACGGAATGATGGAAACGACCAAGGAGAAGCCAGCCCATGCGTGACCGCACCTAACCATGTCGGCATTCGTCGTCCCCCTCGAACAGATCGCCGCTCTTACAAATGGAACACTGATGGGACGTCCCGATCTCGTCATCACCGGCGTCGCCGCGATGAGCGAGGCCAGTCCCGGTGATCTGTCCTTTGTGGCCGGCGAGGCCGCCTCCTCGGAGGGCACGTCCACACGGGCCGCTGCTCTGCTGGTTCCCCGGCCCATCGACGGACTTGAGTGCGCCCAGATCGTCGTGACCAACCCCACCTTGGCCATGGCGCAGGTCGTGGAGAAGTTTTTCGTCCCCCAACGCCCCGCCATCGGCGTCAGCAAGCTCGTCAGTCGTGGCACTGAGGTCGTCCTCGGCGAAGGCGTGTCGGTCTGGCCGTTCGTCACGCTTGATGACCGGGTCTCCATCGGACGGGGCACGAGGCTCTATCCCAATGTGTTTGTCGGCGAAGGCAGCATCATCGGGGAGGACTGCGTGATCTATCCCAATGTAACAATCCGCGAACGGGTGATTATCGGCAATCGGGTGATCATCCATCCGGGCACGGTCGTCGGCAGCGACGGATTCGGCTACGTCCAGGAAGGCGGACGGCACCGAAAGATCCCCCAGGTTGGAACTGTGGTCCTTGAGGACGACGTGGAGCTGGGCGCCAATGTGACCGTGGACCGCGCTACCTTCGGCAAGACGATCGTCCGTCGCGGGACGAAAGTGGACAACCTGGTCCAGATCGCCCACAACGTCGAGGTCGGTGAGCATAACATCCTGGTGGCGCAGGTGGGCATCGCGGGCAGCAGCAAGACGGGCCATCATGTGATGGTCGGTGGACAAGCGGGCATCGCCGATCACGTGACGATCGGCGACTTCGCCATGATCGCCGCACGCTCGGGCCTCAACCGCGACGTGCCCGCCAAGGAGGTCGTCGCCGGGACCCCCGCCCTGCCGCGCATGGAGTGGCTCAAGGCCATGGCCATCGTGGCCAAGCTCCCCGAGCTCCGCCAACAGGTCCGCGATTTGGCGGATCGGTTGAAAGCCTTGGAGACCAAGGCTGCGGCCAAACCCATGGCCAGGCGCAACCCCAAACGGAAGACCTCTCTTGCGGCGAAGCCCAAGGCCAAATCGCGCAAGGGAAAGTGAGGAGGATGACATGGCCGAAATAGAACGAAGGCGGACGCCCCGGTTCTACCTCGTTTCTCGCGTGGACGTGCTGGTAGCCGGCAGCGGCGATCCCTTGTGGGGAGCGATCGCCAACATCAGCCGAACCGGGGCCACGCTGTACATCCGGCAATCTCTGAAGCTGCAGAGCAAGGCCACGCTGCGGTTCCGTTTCCAAGGCGAGGGTGGGCGGGAGCTTATCGAGGAGGTGACCTCGACGCTTGTGTGGCAGCGCGGAGATACGGCGGGGCTGGAATTCGATGCCCCGCTGCTGGCCGGGTCGCCCGCTACGCAGAAGACCCCGAATCTGGCAAACCACGTTCTCAAGAAAGAGGAGAGGGAGGGGAAATAGCAGCATCGTCGGTCTTGTCCCTTCCTGAACACATGTGTGTGTTTTCCGCACACGCCGGATGTACCTAACAGGTTCCAGGTCACACCCTGTCTTATCCTGTCAGGCCGATCGAGGCCCTTCCAAAGGGCACGTACTTTGCACCCTTCCACCTGCACTCCATGCAAGTCTGAGCTTCCGAACGGAGGGGATGTGCCATGGCTACAGAGAGGAACAGTCCAGGAATCCTCGTCTTCGCGGTGATCCTTGCCTTGACACTCGCAATGGCCTCTCCTGCCATGAGCGCGATGCCGGATCCGGCAACGAGTGAACCGAACGGGGAAACGACGCTGCTGCCGACTCCCGCTGAACCGACGCCGCCTTTGACAGTCAAGCAGAAGCGTGGCGAGAAAAAGAAAAAGAACACTAAGAAAAAGAAAAAGACCGCCAAGAAGAATAAAAAGAAAGGAGCGATGAGGGCCATGTTGTTGACCCTCTTCGCCATCGTCAACCTACACCAAGGCGCCCTCCGCTAAACCTTACCTTCGATTTCCTTCACCAATTCCGCCATTGCGTTGCCTGGATCTGGAGCCGCGAGCACGGCGGAGATCACCGCCACGCAGTCGGCACCCGCGGCGACGACCTCACGGACGTTCTTGGTAGTGATGCCGCCGATCGCCACGATCGGCAGACGCACCTTCGCCCGCACCTCCCGCAGCCCGGCGAGACCCACGACCGGGTCCGGATGCTCCTTCGTGGTCGTCGGAAAGATTGGGCCGAAGCCGATGTAGTCCGCGCCGCCGGCTTCCGCCTCCACCGCCTGCTTCAGGTTGTGCGTCGAGATCCCGATCAGCTTGTCAGGACCCATAATCTTCCGTGCGTCGGCCAGGGGCAAGTCCTCCTGCCCCAGATGCACCCCATCCGCGCCGACCGCCTGCGCGACATCCACCCGGTCGTTCACGATGAATGTTCCTCCACCGGCCCGGACCAGCGCGCAGGACTGAGCCGCCAGGTCATAGAACTCGCCTGCGTGCGGGGTTTTCATGCGCAGTTGAAAAAGCCGCACGCCGGTCGTGAGCGCGGTCGTGACGAGCTCGGCCAGGGCCGGGAAAGAGACGCGGCTCGGCACGTCCGGGGCGGGAGGGTGCAGACGAAGACCCGCGACGGCGGGGTCTAGGATCAGATAGAGCCCTGCCGGGAAAGGGACGCGTCTCGGCGCGGCCGGGGCGGGTGGGTGCAATGGGCGCATCGGCCCCCCACGCTCAGCCTGCCGGTGGAGGAGAGGAGAAGCGCTCAAGGAAGGCGGTGGAGAAGCGGCCCTTTTGGAAGTCGGGGTCGTCGAGGATGCGACGGTGCAGCGGAAACGAGTCGTAGTGCGGGGTAATCTCGGACCCCGGCTCGATCGCCGTATCCACCCGGACCCCCGGGCCTCCTGGCGGATGGCAGCGCGTGATCAGCCCCGCGCACGGTGTGAAGGTGTCCGGACATTCGGCATTGATCCGGCACTCGATGCTGTGACCGATCATCTTCACGTCCTGCTGCTTCCAGGACAGCGGCTGGCCCGCGGCGATCTTGATCTGCTCCTTGACGAGATCAATCCCCGTGACCTCTTCGGTGATGGGATGCTCGACCTGGATGCGCGTGTTCATCTCCATGAAATAGAACCGCCGCTCCTTGTCCAGCAGGAACTCCACGGTCCCGGCATTCCGGTACCGGACCGCCTGGGCGGCTTCGACCGCCACGCGGCCCAGTTCGCGCCGGAGGCGGTCGTCCACCGCCGGCGACGGCGTCTCCTCGATGAGCTTCTGGTAGCGGCGCTGCACGGAACAATCCCGCTCGCCGAGATAGATCGTCCGGCCGCGCTCGTCCGCGAGGATCTGGACTTCAATGTGCCGCGGCTCGAGGAAGTACCGCTCCACGTACACGCTCTGATTGCCGAACGCCGCGTTGGCTTCCGCGCGGGCCGCCTCAAAGGCGTGCGCCAGTTCATCCTCCTTGTTCACCACCCGCATCCCGCGCCCCCCACCGCCTGCCGACGCCTTGATGATCACCGGGTAGCCGATTTTCGCCGCCACCTCCGCAGCCTCCTGCTCGCTCGTGATCTCCCCCTCGCTACCGGGCAGCACCGGCAAGCCGTGGCGGCTCATGATGTCGCGCGCCTTCGCCTTGTCCCCCATCGTGCCGATGTTCTCGGAGGTCGGCCCGATGAACTTGATGCCGATCGACTCGCACACCTCCGCGAAGTGGGCATTCTCAGCCAGGAAGCCGTACCCCGGGTGGATGGCGTCGCAGGCGGTGATCTCCGCCGCGCTGAGGATGTTCGGGATGTTGCGGTAGCTGAGTGACGGATCGGGGGGACCGATGCACAGGTGCTCGTCCGCGAGCCGCACGTGGAGGGCGTCCTTGTCCACTTCAGAATGAACGGCCACGCTGCGGACGCCCAGCTCCTTGCAGGCCCGGATGACCCGCACCGCGATCTCCCCGCGGTTGGCCACGAGAATTTTCTTGAACACCTCTCAGCCCTCCGGTTGGGCGCCCGGCTCGATCAGGAAGAGCGGCTCGCCGTACTCGACCGGCTTGGCGTTCTCCATCAGAATCTTGACCACACGCCCGTCGATGTCGGACTCGATCTCGTTCATCAGCTTCATGGCCTCGACGATGCAAAGGACCTGGCCTTTCTTCACGTACGAGCCTTCCTCCACGTACACGTCGGCGTAAGGAGACGCCGACCGATAGAAGGTCCCCACGATGGGCGAGCGCACGGTGACCAGGCCTTCCGTAGACGGCTCGGCCGTTGGCGCGTCCGTCGGGGCGACCGCGAGCCCGGCAGTGGAAACGGGCACGGACACCTCGACCGGTGGAGAAGGCACGCCGGTCCCTTCGCGCCGCAGCCGGATCCGGAGCCCATCGCGTTCGACCTCAAGGTCGCCGACGCCCGCGTTCTGAAACACGGCGATCAGGTCCTGCAGGAGTTGGGGGTCTACCAGGGCGTCCGGACGTGGCTTGGGCTGCGCCACGGCGGGCTTCCTGGCAGCTTTGGCTGCGTGGCGTTTCATCAGGCCCGTTCCACATATTCGCGCGTTCGGGTGTCCACCTTGACCACCACCCCTTCATCGATATAGAGCGGCACCTTGATGGTCGCCCCGCTCTCCAGGATCGCCGGCTTCGAGCCCCCGGAAGCCGTGTCGCCGCGAACGCCCGGCTCCGTCTTCACAATCTTGAGCTCGACAAACACCGGCAGCTCCATCCCGATCGGCGTCCCTTTATGGAGCAGCAGCGTGACGGTCATGTTCTCCTTGAGGAGGTCCCAGCCGTCGCCAAGGTGCGTCCGGTCGAACGTCAACTGCTCATAAGTCGTCGTGTCCATGAAGGTGTACTGGTCGCCCTCCACGTAGAGAAAGGTCATCTCCCGCTCGTCGAGATCGGGCGTAGGGAGCTTTTCTCCCGAGCGGTAGGTCCGTTCGATGACGTTCCCTGTCCTGAGGCTCTTGAGCTTGGTCCGCACGAAGGCTCCGCCTTTCCCGGGCTTGACATGCTGAAATTCGATGATCGTGTAGGGCTCCCCGTCCAGCTCGAGCTTCGCCCCGTTGCGAAATTCCGACGTTGAGATCACGGGTCTGGTTTGCCTCCTTCTGGTCCATCTTGCTACTTTTTCGCGGTGGCCTGTTGCGCCCGCACGTGCGAGACAGCGGCCCGCAGCCCCAGCGCATAGCTCTCCGGGCCGAACCCCGAGATCTGTCCGACCGCCACGCCGGCGATGTAGGAATGCTGCCGGAACTCCTCGCGCCGATACAGGTTGGAGAGGTGCACTTCGACGGTCGGAATGTCGACCGCCGCGATGGCGTCGCGCAGGGCGATGCTCGTGTGGGTATACGCGCCGGGATTGATCACCAGCGCATCGTACTGGCCCGCCGCCTTCTGAATCCACGCCACCAGATCGCCTTCGTCGTTGGATTGATGGATCGTGAGGCCCGCCCCCAGCTCCTTCGCCAGCGCGTCCAGGTTGCGGTTGATCCCGTCCAGCGTGACCGCCCCGTAGATGTGAGTCTCGCGGGAGCCTAACAGATTCAGGTTCGGCCCGTGGAGGACCAGGACCTTCACGTCCGGCGACGCTCCCGGATCCTAGCAAGCCAGCCTTCCAGCCGACGGATGCGGGCCTTGCGCTTGGCCTGGGCCGAGGTCTCCAGTGACGCCTTCGCCGGGGCTCGATGACTGACTCCCGCTCCTTCCACCTCCAACGCTATGATCTTTTCGTGCAACCGGAGATCGTTGGGCTCTTTGGCGGCAAGGCGGCGATAGACCTCCAGGCC
>VBOF01000091.1 GCA_005877855.1 Nitrospirota bacterium
AGGAGAGATGAATTAACGCGCGGGTTTCCTGGAACTGCTGGGCTATATTGGCTTGGTCCTGGGCGTACCGGCCTTCGACGAAGACAGCGAAGCCCTCTGCCACAAGCTGAATCTCGTAGCGGAGGCCTTCGACCAGCACGCCTGTGTGGCGCTTGACCTCTTCGATCCGTTCATCCAGTCGCGCATTCACTTCTTCGAAGCGGGCGTTGAACCCTTGCTCCTGCCTCTGGAATCGCTCCTCCAGGTATTGAACAAGTTCCTGATCCATTCTGCCTCCGCCGTGTCGAGAATAGGTTGGTTAGCCGTCTTTGTCAATGAGACACGGCATAGATGGAAAAGGTATAAAAAGATTTTTAGGCTAAGAGGGCCAGAATGGACGGCAGGTCTAGGATTTATGGCCCTTATCCGGTGGTAACGGGCTCCGTCACGGGCGTCAGTTCGCTGGTTTTCTCGGAAACTGTCTCGGCGGATTTCTCCGCTACAACCTTTTCTGCGGCGGCCTTCTCGGCGGCGGCTTTGCTGATCCGCTTCGTGCGGCCTTCCTTGAGCATGGGCAGGATGCAGGCGCGCAGGGCCTCCTGAATTTCCTCCGGCGGGCGCCGGGCATCCACCACCTGGAACGCGAACTCCTCGGCCATCTTGTCGAATTCCTCGATGAGCATGCCCTGATACTTTTTAAAGCTGTCATAGAGGTCCGTGCCCAGCCGCATGTCCATGCCGGACTCCCAGTAGTTCATGCCCTTGGACTCGATGACCCGCAGCGCCAGCGTGTCCACGTCGATGCGCAGGTAGCACACGAGATCGGGCACGATGGCAAAGCCGAAGACGTCGTGGAGCCACTGGCGGTCGCAGCCGCGGACGACATTGCGGGCAAAGGCGGTGTAGATGTACCGGTCGGACAGGACTACGAAGCCGGAGCGGAGCGCCGGAATGATCTGGTGCTCCAGCCGGTCGGCGAAATCGGTGGCGTAGAGCAGCGTGAAGCTCCACGGGTCCAGGATGTTTCCCTGCTTGGCGTTCTCGATGGTCTTGCCTATCAGGGGCGATCTGGTCCAGCCGGTCGTGAGGACCCCGTAACCCTGGACTTCCAGCCATTCCTGGATCGATTCAATATGGGTCGAGCGCCCGACGCCGTCCGGCCCCTCAATGGCGATCAGCTTCCCCTTCAGCCCCTCCAGGCTCAGGTAGGGCAAACCTTCGCCAAAATAGCGCTTCTCGTTTGGCATGCGATCCTCGCTTGGGTTTGTAAGGAGTCAGCGCCTTCCAGACGATCTGGCGGACCTGCTCCTGCTGCTCGTCGATCTCCAGTGTGGCGTCAATGACGGTCAGGCCGAATTCCTCCACGATCTTATCGTATTCATTCAGTACTCGCGATTGGAAAATCTTGAAGCTCTCCACCACGTTCGAGCTCAACCCGAGGTCCATCCCGGCTTCGTAGTACTTCAACTCGGCGCGGGTACCAGTCAGCAGGCGGGCGAGGGACACCTCGATCGGCACGCGGAAGTACAAGGCGAGGTCCGGCTTCACAGCGAAGCTGTACAGGCGGCGTACCCAGCTAGGGGAGACGCCGCGCACGGCATCCCTGGCGAAGGCTGTATACATGTACCGGTCTGCCAGGACCACCATGCCTGCCTTAAGCGGGGGTAAGATCTGGTGGTACAGGCGGTTCGCAAAATCGGTGGCGTGCAGAAGGCTAAACGTCAGCGGCGTCAGGATTTTCGTCTTCTTCCCCCGCCGGGTGGTCTCCTTGACGAGCTCGGAGGAGTTCCATTCGGTGAAGAAGATATTGTAGCCCTTGGCATCGAGCCACTTGCGAAGCAGGCTGAGCTGGGTACTCTTGCCCGATCCGTCGATCCCCTCCACGACAATGAGCTTGCCTGGGTAGGGGTGGGGGACTGTCGCGGGGGCTTTCGTGACGGGCGGGGTCATGCGTCAGGGTCCTCGTGCGTGGGGGTGGTCGTTAACCGGATCGTCCGGTTCAAGCCCTGAGCCAGGAGGTCCTTGCGATCGCGCGCTGCCCAGAGCTCCAGCGCCGCGTCGTCCGTGGTGGACAGGGCGATGTCCAGATAAGCGGGTGAGACAGAGCAGCAAAGCGAGTGGATGACGCCGAAGTGCGTCCGGTCCAGAGCGTCCCCTAAACGCAGGATCCCGCCCAGCACGCTCAGGGGTTCCCTGAGCGTGGGGTCCAGGTCCTTGAGGGTCTTATGATCATCTTCGGGTATCGCCCGGCGGTGGTAGCGGGCCACGTTGGCGATCAGCTCGATCTCATCTGCCGTAAATCCAGCCAGGTCGCTGTTCTTGATCAGATAGTATGAGTGCTTGTGGTGCTGGCGGGAGTTGATGAGGTAGCCGATGTCATGGAGGATCGCGGCGTATTCCAGCCATTCCCGCTCGCGCGCGCCCATCTTATGGATGGCGGCAGTCTGATCGAAGAGCTGAAGGCTCAGCTTCGCAACGTGGTGCGCATGGACGGCTTCATACTGGCACCGCCGCGCGAGGTACATCACGTTCCGGCGACGGACATTAGGGATCTCCTGCTCCGCCTGGATCCCGTCCCGATGGCGCTCGATGAAGTCGTAGAGCAGGCCCTCCCGAATCGCCTTGTCGCTGACCGTCAGCTCGTCGAGATCGAGCCGCTCCATGATGCTGCGGAGCACGATGGTGGCCGGTAGCAACAGGTCGGCCCGCTGGGGGTCGACGCCGGGGATCTCGGCCCGGCGCTTGAGCGGGGTGTCCAGGAGCAGGTTTTCCAGTTCCAGGACATCTTTGACGGAGAAGCTGGCCAGGTTCAGTTGAGGGAGGGGCCGGCCCGTCTTCTGCAGATGCATGACTTCGGCGAGATTGCCGATCATGCCCGAGGTGCCAACCAACTTCTCGAAGCCAACCTTCTTAAAGCGGGGCAGCGTAGGCTTGAGCTGGGCCTCCACCGCCTTTTCAAGCCGCTTCAGCGCGTCGGAGGAAGTATCTTTCTTCAGATACAGGTCGTTGAGTCGGATCGCGCCGAGCTTCAAGCTGGAGGCATGGAGCAGCGTGTGCCGGTTGCCCACGATGAGCTCGACGGAACCGCCGCCGACATCCACGATCAGCACATTGCTGTCTCCGAAGTCCATGCTGTGCCGGACACCCAGGTAGATCAGGCGAGCCTCTTCCAGGCCCGTGACGACCCGCACCTGGATGCCTGTCTCGTGCTCGATCGCCTCGATCAGGTCGCCGCCGTTGGCCGCCTCACGGACGGCGCTGGTGGCCACCGCCTCGATCCGGGTGAAGCCGCGGTTGTGGGCCAGTGTGGCGAGCGTGCGGACTACCTCGGTGCCTTTGCCGATAGCGTCCGAGGAGAAGGAGCCAGTCGTGAACGTCTCCTCGCCCAAGCGCGGCACGTCCTTGAACCGGTCAAGGATCTTGTAGGAAAAGTCGGGCTGGATTTCCGTCAGAATCATGTGGATTGAGTTGCTGCCGATGTCCAGAACGGCCAGTTTCAGCATTTGCTCGACGCCCATTCTGCCATATTTGCGAAAACTGCGCCAATAGGCATCCAAGTTGTTGAAATCATGATCATTCCTGTCTATGTCCGGTACGGCAGGACAGGGGTCGTGGCCATCGGCAGCCGGACGAGAAACTTCGTGCCTCGACCGGGCAAGCTTTCTACGATGACCGCCCCGCCGTGACCTTCCACGAGATGCTTCACGATGGACAGCCCCAGGCCGGTCCCGCCCAGCTCGCGGGACCGTGCCTTGTCCACCCGGTAGAACCGCTCGAAGATCCGCGGCAGGTCCTGCAGCGGGATGCCGATGCCCGTATCCACCACGCTGACTTCTATCATTGCAGGCGGGGGGGCAGCCTTACCAAGTTCTGCACTGATGGTGATGGTGCCCTGTTCCGGCGTGTACTTGATGGCGTTGTCCAGAAGGTTCGAGAACACCTGCCCCAGACGCTCCTCATCGCCTCGGATGGGCGGCAACTCTGCAGGAATTTTTACCACCACCCGATGCTGCTTCTGGTCGATGAGGGGCCGCAGAAGCCCGACGGTCCGGTCGATGAGACCGGCGAGAGCGACCGGCTCCTGCTTGAGCGGGACCTGCCCCGATTCGATCTTCGCCAGCAGCAACAGGTCTGTGATGAGCAGGTTCAAGCGATCGGTCTGTTTTCGAAGAGTTTCCAAGAACCGCGCCCGTTGCTCCCGGTCGTCGACGCCTCCGTCCTGGAGCGCTTCGATGTAGCCCTTGATCGTCGTCAGCGGGGTGCGCAGCTCGTGCGACACGTTCGCCACGAAGTCTTTGCGCACCTGTTCGAGCCGACGAAGATCGGTGATGTCGTGGAAGACGAGAACCAGGCCGGGCGACTCTTCGGTTCCCTGGACGAGTGGCGAGGCCTGGACTTGGAAGGTCCGTTCGGGTCCGGTGCCAAACACGATCTCGGTCGAAGAGGCGGTCATCCGCTTGAGGACCTCCGTGATGAACTCGTTGAGACGCGGCTGGCAGATCACTTCAAGATACGTTCGGCCGAGGACCTCCATGTCACGTCGCCCCACCATCCCCTCCATTGCCGGATTGATCAAGCGGACGGTCCCGTCGGGCGCCAGCACGAGCACGCCCTCCTGCATGGCTATGAGCGTAGCCGCCATCTTGGCGCGATCGTCCTTCAGAGTCTGAATCGTCTCTTCGATAGCGGCGGCCATGTAGTTGAGTACCCCGGCGAGGTCGGCGAGCTCATCGCTGGAGTGCGTACGGATCTTTTCTCGGAACTCGCCGCGAGCCATCCGACGGGCGGCCTCGACCATGTCCCCCAGCGGGCGCGTGACACTGCGAGCAACTAGGAGGCTGAGGCCCAGCGAGAGGAGAAACGCCCCACCGAGCGCGGCGGCGAGCAGATTGCGCAAGGCGCGATGCCGCCCCTCTATCTCCGTCAAGGGCAGTGCCATTCTGACGAAGCCCAAGAGGGGGCTGTCAGGGCCGCCGGACCGGATCGGGAGGGCCAGGTACAGCAGGCGGGTGCCAATGGTGTCGCTGTACCGGATGCTGCTCCCGACTCCATTGGTGACGGCCTGGCGCACTTCCGGGCGGGCGGCATGGTTGTCCATGCGGCGCAAGGCTTCGCCGGACTCGTAGGAGTCCCCCAGCACAAGGCCCTCCGGATTGATGACGGTGATGCGGGCATGGATCGCGTTGCCCAGCTCATCGGCCATCGCGTCAATGACGGCTGCATCCGGCTTGGTGGTTCCCAGCGGCCGGGCAAACAGACGAGCGGCAATGCGGGCTTGGGCGGTCAGCCCGGCCCGCAACTGGTCCAGGTCACTGGCTTCGAGGGCGTCCAGCGCGAGCCAGCCAGCCGTCCCCATGCCCACGCCGGCGATGACCAGGTAACCGATCAGGACCTTCCATTGGAGTGGCAGACGCACCGCACCTACTCCTCCTGCTCATCTCTGAGCTTGTAGCCTAGCGATTTGATCGCAGCGATGGCGTCGCTTAGCAGCGGGAGTTTTTGCTTTAGGCGGTGGATGTGCACGTCCACCGTTCGGGTGGTGCCGTGGTAGTCGTAGCCCCAGACGGCATTGAGCAGGACGTCGCGTGTGAGCACGCGCCCCTTGTTGCGGAGCAGGTGCTCCAAGAGGCCGAACTCCTTGGTCGTAAGCGTGACTTCATTGGCGCCGACCCGTACCTCGTGGCGGGCGGCGTCTAGGAGAAGCGCGCCGTAGGTATAAGGCTGAGCCGCTGCGTCCCGCTGCTCGACCTCCGGTCCGTCTCATCGGCTTTGGCCGTCAGCATGATGACCGGTGTGATCGCCGTGGCCGGGTCCGCCCGGAGTTTCTTGCACAGCTCTAGTCCATCCATGCCGGGGAGCATCAGGTCGAGCACGATCAGATCGGGACGCTCTTGGCGGGCGGCGGTGAGACCTGCTAGACCATCCGCCACCGTCCTCGTCCGGAAGCCTTCTTTCTCCAGGTAATGACGGACGAGATCCAGGATGTCGCGCTCGTCCTCGATGACCAGGATCTTACGCGCGACAGTCACGGGGTCAGGGTAGCGAAGGGTCCGAGGGTAGTCAAGGCGCCGGTCTGCCGTGCTGATGCCCATGGTGGGGAGGGTCGTGACGGTCAGCTCATCGTGTGGCGGATGATCTTGCCTTCGACCATGTACACTCTAGAACGCGACGAGGACGCGCACGCCGAAGATTTGGTTGTCGTAGTCCACCGTGCGCCCGCAGGTGGTACACGTTGGCCCTCCGCCATTCCCCGCCGTGCTGGTGCTGATGACCTGCCCGCCGACGGTGGTGCCGGACCCGAGCACGGTCTCTTTCAGGAGCGTGTAATCGAGGGCCACGGAAAAGTACTTGCTGAAGTCATAGCTGATCCCGAAGAGAATAGACTGAATGTCGCCGGCTGTTGTGTCCTTGTTCGGTTTCATGAAGTAGTACCGGCTGAAGAGTCGCATCTTCTCGATCAGGGGAATGCGGTAGTAGCCCCAGAACTCGTAGCCGCGCGCCTGGTGGAAGCGGGGGATCGAGGTTGACGGGCCATTCCTTGCACCGTATACCGCAGCGCTAGTGTTGTCGTTTCCGTTGTACGTGCCCGGAACAAAAATTGCAGGACCCAGGGCCGTGCCGACATTCGCGCCATCGTCAGCCCAGACCGCTTGAGCATTGACCTTAAACCGATCGGCTTGTGGATCATACACTTCCACGTTGCCGAGCAGACGCTGCGGATTGAATCCCGTAACCCCGTTCCGCTCGCGCTCGTTGTGGTAAAAGCCTGACACGATGACGCCCTGGAAAGGCTCGATGCTGACCCGCCCCAACGCGGCCAGGCCACGGCCGTCCTGTGTGTTCTGATAGCCCTCTCCACTTTGGAGAGAGATATGGTAGTCAACTTTGTTGTTCCACACTTTGCCCAACACGCTGACGCCTAAGTCTGACGAGGTCTGGAAGTTCTGCTCATCCACCATGACCGGGCCCCGAAAGCGGTAGGTCCACCGGTGCTCCTCATACTCGATCCACGGGGTTTGGTGCTCGCCAATTCGTACTTCCAGCCCTGGCAGCACGACATGGTTGTAATACGCGTACTTGACGAACACCGTGTTGCGGCCGGTCCCGGCATACCCGGACAGGCCGAAGGGGGCCGCCTCGTGACAGTTGCCTGCGCTGGAGTTAGCGTTCGGGCAACTGTTCCCGCCGACGTTGTTGACCATCTGGTCGAGCGTTAGGCGGAAGTGGTGTCCCTCATCGAACCGCTTGATCAGCGTGAGGTAGGTCCTGGTGAAGTGAAAGCCGGTGGCGAGCCCTCGGTTGTTGTTCGCCGTGGGGTTATTGATCCCTTTGTTGGCCACATCGCCGGTAAATGAATCACCCGTTGCGTAAGTGTAATCGAAGTAGAAGGTCGCCTTGAGCTCGATGCCCTTCAGCAAGTTGGACACGGTGGAAGCCGGTGCGGGAGGGGTCAGGGCCGCCTCCTTTTCCTTCTCGGCTTTGATCTTGAGCCAGTCTTCTTTGGTGATCTGGCCCTTCTCTAACAGAATGTCTTCGACCGCTGCCTGAGCGGATCCGTTCGAGACGGCGACGGCCAACGCGACCATGCTGATGATCGTTGCAAGTCGTCCGTATGTCATGCTGCGTGCCTCCTGTGAGTGGGTGGTTGTTCAACGTAGGGAGCAGAATTGGCTAGCGCAGGTTAGTACCACGGGATGCACGCGGAATTAAAGCCCTGTTACAAACGCGTTAAATCTTTCTCGACGCATCCGATCGCGTGGACGTGGGTGTCTGGATGACCTATAATCGGCGCACTGTGCGGGGACCTATGGGATACAGGCATCGGCTACACGATCGCGTTGTGATGGAGGGAGCTGCGTTGCTCCTCGTCGGTGCCCTCGCAGGCTGTTCCTTGCCCGCTCCGCCTTCGCGGGTGCTCTACCA
>VBOF01000092.1 GCA_005877855.1 Nitrospirota bacterium
CTCGAAATCCCCGGTGACGCCCAGGATGAGGCCGCTCGGCGTGAAGTATTGCCGGTGAAAGGCGACCAGGTTCTCGCGCGTGATGCGCGACACGGTCTCGATGGTGCTCTCCCGGCCCAACGGGTGGTCGGCTCCGTAGAGCAGCTTCCGGAACTCACGCCCGGCGATCCCGGCCGGGCTATCTGGCCGGCGGCGGATGGCCTCCACGGCTTGGCGCTTCTCGAGCTCCACTTTGGCGGGCTCGAAAGCCGGAGTGCGGAGCATGTCGGCGAAGATGGCCAGCCCCTGCTCCAGGTCCTTCTTCAAGATGTCCAGCGAAGCCGTGCCGCTCTCGCTGCCGATCCCGATCGCCACGTTCGCGGCCAGGAACTCCAGCTCTTCGTCGATCTGATCGCCAGTCATGCGGACCGTCCCGCCTGTGCGCATGACGGTGCCGGTCAGGGCGGCGAGCCCGACCTTCTCGGCCGGCTCATAAACGGAGCCCGTCCGGATCATGGCCGACACGGTCACCAGCGGCAGCTCCAGGTCCGGCAGGAGATAGACGATGATCCCGTTCTCCAGGACGATGCGCTCGACCTCCGGTATCGTGAATTTCACCGGTTCGAACTTCATGGTGCGGGGATCGCCGAGCGGGTGAACGGACTCGGCGCGCGCCAGAGTGGGCGTGAAAAGGAGGCAACACAGAAGGACAAAACCACTGAACGCCCCAATTCCCTTCTTCACGGCATGGCCTTTCCCGCCGTTCCCTCCGGCTTGACCAGCGTGGCCACGACGCGGTTGCTCTTGGTGAAGTACGTGGCGGCCACGCGCCGGATGTCGTCCGGAGTCACCTTGGCGATGCGGTCACGCCGATTGAACGTCTCCCGCCAGTCCCCGCTGATCGCCTGGAAGTAGGCGAGGTACAAGGCCATCCCGCTGTTGGACCGGAGCGCGCGGACCAAGCTCGCGTCGACCTGGTTGATGATCTTCTGCAGCTCGTGCGGGGAGACCGGCTCCCGCTTCAGGCGGTCGAGTTCTTCGTACACCGCCTGCTCAACTTCCACGGTGGTGTGCGGCGCGCGGGGCGTGGCGCTGATCACGAACAGGTTCGGGTATTTGGCACCGGGGTAATCGGAAGACGCCTCGATGCTGGCAGCGAGCTGTTTCTCCTGGACCAGACGCTTGTACAGCCGGGAGGTGCGTCCTTCTGACAGCAGCGAATCGACGACGTCGAAGATGTCATCGTCCGGGTGGCCCGCGGCCGGCTTGTGGTAGCCGATGAGAAGCTGGGGCTCAGCGGAAAATTCGACCTCCACCCGGCGCTCGCCGGCGTGTGGGGGCTCCACGGTCAGCACGGGCGGAGAAGGCGGGCGGGCCGGGATCTTGCCAAACGTATTCTCCACGAGGGCGATGGCCTCCTTGGGCTTGATGTCGCCCACGACGGCCAGGACCGCGTTGCCTGGACCGTAGTAGGTCTGGAAGAACGCCTCGGTTTGGGCCCGGCTGAGCGCCTCCAGGTCGGAAGGCCAGCCGATCAGGGGCAGCCCGTAGGGGTGTGCCATGAACGCGGCCGCGGCAAAAGCCTCGTCCAGACGCCCGCTGGGCGAGTTGTCGGTCCGCTGGCGCCGCTCTTCCAGCACGACCTTTTTTTCCTTGTAGAACTCGCGGAGCACGCCGTTGGCCATGCGGTCGGACTCGACGGAGGCCCACAGCGGCAGACGATTGGAGGGGAAGCTCAAGTAATAGCGCGTCAGGTCCTTTCCGGTGCTCGCGTTAAGGCCCACGCCGCCGTTCCTCTGATAGAGCGAGGCGAGCTCGGCGGGAACCACGAACTGCTGCGCCTGCGCCTCAACTTCCGTGAACCGCTTGCGCAGCGTTGCCAAGCGAGCCTCGTCCGCCGCCGGGCCTTTGGCCTTCTCGGCCAGGATGGCCTCCGCCAGGCGGTCCAGCTCCTCCAGGACCGGCTTCTCCTTCTCGGCGTCCGTGACGCCGATCGTACGGGTCCCCTTGAAGGCCATGTGCTCGTAGAGGTGCGCGACGCCCGTGATGCCGTTGTGCTCATAGACGCCGCCGACCTTGTAGGTCAGATTGACCGCGACGATCGGCGCCTGATGGCGCTCCATCAGCAGGAGCGTTAAGCCGTTGGCGAGCCGGTGCTCGACGACACGCTCTTCGAGGTTCGCCGCCGAGGCGAGGCTGGCGAGGAGAATGAGGCTGAGGAGAAGGACGAGGATCCGCTGGGGCATCAGGCGAACAACTCGATGAGCGCTTCCGGCTTCTCGATGAACCAGTCTGGCCCGCAGGCGGCCATCTTCTCGCGGTTGCCCATGCCGTAGCCGACGGCGCAGACCTTGATGCCGGCGTTGTGCCCGCCGTTGATGTCGTTCGTGCTGTCGCCGATCAGGACCGCCCGCTCTTTCGCGACCTTCAGCTCGTCCAGGATCTTGAGGAACATGCCGGGTTCCGGCTTGAGGCCGTACCCGTCATCCCCGCCGACGACGTAGGCGAAGTGGTGCGCGCCCAGACCCTGCAGGATGCGCGTGGTGTATTCCAGCGACTTGTTGGTCGCGACGGCTTTGAGCTTGTGGGCGAAATGATTCAGTACGGTTTCGACGCCGGGATAGAAGCGCGTCCGGTCGAGACAGTGGGCGAGATAGTGCCCGCGGAAGATCTGCAGCGCCTCTTCGTAGCGCGGCTGGTTCTCCTGCCCTACGGCGAGGCGAAGCAGACGCTTGATCCCGTCGCCGACGAAGCTGAAGATCTCCTCCTGCGAGCGCCGCGGCAAGCCCACGTCCACCAGCGTGAGGTTGACGGCCGTGGCGATGTCCCACTTGGACTCGATCAGCGTGCCGTCGAGATCGAAGATGAGCAGGTCGAGTTTATGCATCCGGTGGAGTATACCAAATTTATTTGTCATTGCGAGGAGCGCAGCGATGAAGCAATCTCAGAGTGCGGCAGACGAGATTGCCACGCTCCCGCTCGTCGCTCGCAATGACAGGAGGGACTCACAGTCGTTGAATGAGCAGCCCGACGATGGCCGCTAGCCCGCCGGCGAGCGCGATTGCGTACCCGATGCCGCCGAGGACAAACCAGAGGCGGATGCGCCGGTGCTCGTCCGGCGAGAGCTGCGCGTGGTGGCGCGTCGGGTGAATCCACCACTTCGGAGGAAGATTCCCCCGCTCGATCAGGATGCGGCGCAGCACCACATGGTACCAGAAGCCGGTGGGGACCCCTTCCGCCAACCCGGCCGCCAGCATGAGCAGGCCGATGCTGGAGAAGAGCTGGGGCGTGATGATCGTGATGAGGTAGCCGAGGAGGCCGATCCCGACCAGCGCGGTTACCAGGAAGAAGATTTCATGCATTTAGCGAGGCTCGTACAACGTGACGGGGGCTTTCATCATGCGGGAAGTATTGTAGCAGAAAACCCTTCCTTGACGCATCGGGGCGCCCGTGCTAGAGTTCGGTACTTTTCAGTATGAAAACCACTGCCTCCAAGAAGCTCTTCGAAGCCGCGCTTCGTGTGCTCCCAGGCGGGGTGAACAGCCCGGTCCGCTCCTTCAAAGCGGTAGGGACTCTCCCCCATTTCATTGCCCGCGCCAGGGGGGCCAAATTCTACGACGCTGACGGCAACGCCTTCGTGGATTACGTGATGTCCTGGGGTCCGCTGATCCTGGGCCACGCGCCGGTTCCCGTCGTCAAGGCGCTCGTGCGCGCGGCCGCGCGGGGCACCAGCTACGGCGCGCCGACGGCGCACGAAGTGACGCTGGCCGAGATGATCGTCGAGGCCGTGCCCTCAATGGAGCGCGTGCGACTGGTCAACTCGGGGACCGAGGCCGTGATGAGCGCGATCCGGCTGGCCCGGGCCTACACCGGGCGCGATGCGATCCTCAAGTTCGAGGGCTGCTACCACGGCCACGCCGATTCACTCCTGGTGAAGGCCGGCTCGGGCGCCATGACCCTGGGCATTCCGGACAGTCCGGGCGTGCCGGCCGACCTGGCGCGGCACACGTTCACGGCGCCGTACAATGACATCACCGCGGTCGAGCGGCTGCTGGAGGCGCACCGAGGCAACTTTGCGTGCGTCATCGTGGAGCCCGTGGCCGGCAACATGGGCGTCGTGCCGCCCCATCCCGATTTCCTGAACCGCCTGCGCGACCTGACCCACCACTACCGGATCGTGCTGGTCTTCGATGAGGTCATTACCGGCTTCCGCGTGGCCTACGGCGGCGCGCAGGCCCGGTACGGGGTCACGCCGGATTTGACCTGCCTGGGGAAGATCATCGGCGGCGGGCTGCCGGTCGGGGCGTACGGCGGGAGGGCCGACCTCATGAAGCTCATTGCGCCGGAGGGCCCGGTGTACCAGGCCGGGACGCTCTCGGGGAACCCGCTGGCGATGACGGCCGGCATTGAGACCCTGAAGCTGCTCAAGAAGTCTGGGGTCTACCGCCAGTTGGAGGAACGCGGCCGGCAGTTGGGCGACGGGCTGAACCGCGCCGCCCGCGAGGCGGGGATCGCGGCGACGCTCAATCGGGTAGGCTCGATGATGACGCTGTTCTTCACGCCCGGCCCGGTGACCGATTACGCCTCGGCCAAGAAGTCCGATACCCAGGCCTTCGCGAAGTTCTTCCGGGCGATGCTGAGCCAGGGGATCTACCTGCCCCCATCCCAGTTCGAGGCCGCCTTTCTCTCCACCGCCCACACGCCCGCGGACCTCAATAAAACACTGAAGGCAGCCCGCGCCGCCTTCACCAAGCTCAAAATCAACTAAACCCTCTCAAGCCGACGAGTTGCACTGTCTCGCGGGTGACGCCGATGTCGCCGGAGGCGGCGGGGTGGCGGCGAGCGGGGCGCCCCGATGAGCCAGAGCGCCTACAGGCGAGTCTGCGGGGCTGCGACGCCGAAAGGCGCCGCTCAGCGGGGCTGCTCGGCGACAGGACCCCGGCGCCGCAGGCGGCTGGCCGGCGATTACTCATCTTCCTCGTCGGCGTCCGCCTTCTCCATCGCGGCCTGCTGCTCCATCGCGTTATGCAGCAAGGCGCGAATGAACATGGAGGCCACATTCCCCACGGACAGGCTCCCTCCGGGAGGCACCGCGATCTTGCCCTCCTTGACCATCTTCTCCAGCCACTTCTTTTGATCCTGGCTGATCTGGAACTTGACCTCGACCAGCTCTTCTTCTCCGCCGAATGGGTCCATAGCGCTTGCTCCTTTACTCCTTTTTTTTCCTGTCCTCCGGCTCCTTGAACAGGAGATACAGCAGAATCACAAAACCCACCGCGACGCCGGCGATCGCCAGCCACGTGCCGATATTCTGCATGGTTCAGGCGGCTCCCATCGCCTTCGCCAGCCGTTCGCGCAGCGCCTTTGGGAGTTTGACCAGCTTGCCCTGCGTG
>VBOF01000093.1 GCA_005877855.1 Nitrospirota bacterium
AGTATAACACTTCCTCTGTCGCTGCAACATGCGTGCCGTCACTTGCCGGCCGGCACGCGGCTGCCCGCCGCTTCGTCGGCCATGCGGGCGGCCCGCCGGAGCTGCATGGCGAAGCTCGTCCGGCTGAAGGCCCACCAGGCTGAGACCGGCAGGCCGGCTTCCCGAAGGGCCTCGGCCGCGTACTGGTGGCACTGGTGGAACAGATGGTACGGACGCTTCGACGGGTAAAACTTGACCCCATCCACGACCAGCACGGGATCGGGGGCCGCGATGGTCGAGCGCAGGTGGCGGCGCAATCGCACGTAGCCGGTCTCGCTGAGGCGGAAGACGAATGTCTCGGACGGCGGTTGGGGAGTCCGCGCCGCCCAGACCTGCTCATGGAGACCTACCTCCACCACGCCCGGGCTGGGCCAGAAGAGGGCCCGCAGAGCACCGGTGATCCCCTGGCGGCCTTCGAGGTACCACGCCTGCTCCGCATACCCCCATTCCTCGAACACTGACTTTCGATCCAATGCCGTCACTCGCTCGTCCAGCGTGATGGCGATCATGGCGTGCCACGTGTCGAGCGAGACGACGATCGTATGGGTGGGCGCACCTTCGGGAGGCGGCCAGAGTTCCTGGACTGGAGTGGCGCAACCAAACAGGAAGATCGCCAGGCCTGGGATGGCCCAGGTTGCCCGTTTTCTGACTGCGGCGATGGCCGTCATGGATAAGTCCCCGGCGACGATTATCGCATTGATTTCTTGCCAACCGGCATACCTTCTCGCAGATCTAGCAATGACCCGAGGCAGGCGATCGGACTTGACTTACTGTATATAAATACAGTACCCTCATCTCGTGAGTCTCCCGGCTCTGACGGACCGCCAGCGGGCCTTGCTGGACCACCTCGCCTCCTTCGTGGCGAAGCGGGGGTACGCCCCGTCGCTTCAAGAGATCGCGCACGCGTTCGGGTTCTCCTCCCTGCAGGGCGTGAAGGATCATCTGAAGGCCTTGGAGCGCAAAGGCTACGTGCGACGCCGACCGGGCCAGCGCCGAGCCATCACGCTCATGGGCCAGCCACGGCCATTCGCCACCGGCGTTCCCATCCTGGGGCGGGTCCCGGCGGGGACGCCACAACTGGCCTTGGAGCAGTACGACGAGCGGCTCACGTTGGACACGGCCACCCTGGGGCCGGGGCGCCACTTCGCCTTGCAGGTGAAGGGCGACAGCATGATTCACGCCGGCATCCACGACGGCGATTACGTGCTCGTGCGCCAGCAAGACACCGCCGAGCCAGGCGCCATCGTGGTCGCCCTGCTCGGGGAGGACGCCACCGTCAAATACCTCCGACGGCGCGGGCGGCAGGTGCGGCTGGAGGCCGCCAACCCCGCCTACCAGCCCATTCCCTTACACGGGCATGTGCCGGCCCCCAGGATTCTCGGTCGCGTCGTCGGGCTCTACCGCACCTTCCGGTAACCAGCCGAGCGGGAGGCCTCGCCATGCTGACCGAGCATCGGGCCGTGCAGGATCTCTTACCCTCAAAAGCTGCGGCGATCCTGCTGCGCGGCGACCCCGCCGTGCGGACCCTCGCCATGGATCTGGCGGCGGCGACGATCCTGACCGAGGGGACCGTCCTCTGGGTTGAAGCCGCCAATCGGTTCGATCTCTACGCCTTTGCGGAAGCGGCCAAGCGCTGGGGCGATCCCCCGGAGGCGTTGCTGAAGCGGCTCCGCATTGCGCGCGCGTTCACGATTTACCAACTGGGTGCGCTCGCCACGGACGGACTGGAGCGCGCCTTGCGCCAGTGTCCCGACGCGGTCACAGTCGTGTCGGAGCCGCTGGCGCTGGCGTGGGACGCCGAGGTCCCGGTGGCCGAAGCGCGGCGCGTCCTGCGCACGCTCGTCGCGGGGCTGCAGCGGGTGCGGCAGCAGGGCCATCGGCTCGTCCTCACGGCTCCCGATCCGCCGGCCGCCTTCCGCCATCGTGTCCGCCTCGTGGACGGGCTGGCGCAGGCAGCCACCCGGATCGTGACTGTCCGGGCCGTCGAGGGCGGCGTCGCGCTCCACGAGCACAGCGTCGGAACACCGCGCTTCGCGATGCGAGGATGAGTATGGGACGCACACTCCCAACAGCGACGATGTTGATTGACGCGGAGCGGACGCGGTGGGAGAAGTTCCGCCGGGCGCTCCGCAAGGAGGACCAGGCGCTCCTGGATGAATTGTTGGACGACGCGAGTCGGCACCGGCAGGCCCAGGCCTACGCGAGTTGGGCCACGCCTTACGAGGCGATGCTGGTGGCGATCGTCGTGGAGCAGCGCAAGCGCCTGAAGCAGCTTGAAACCCGCCTCGCAGCACTGGAAGCTGCGTGCCAGGGTCAGGCCGACAGGACCGCCGACACAGGCGAGGACCGACATGACGGATGAGCCCCAGCCGACAGACGCAAGCCGCATCATCCGCGTGGGGACCTCCGGCTTTTCGTACACCGACTGGCTCGGGCCGTTCTATCCCCCGCGTCTGGCGAAGGCGCACATGCTCGACTACTACGCCAACATCTTCGACACCGTCGAGATCAATGCGACCTACTACGCGATCCCCGGCCCTCGCAGTATGGAAAGCATGCTTCAGAAAGTCGGCGAGACCTTCGAGTTCACGGTGAAGGCGCACCAGGACATGACGCACCACCGCGACCGTGCCACCGACGTGTTGCCCCGGTTCTTGGAGGCGCTCAAGCCGCTGGCGGAAGCGGGGAAGCTCGGGTGTGTGCTCCTGCAATTTCCGTTCTCCTTTGCCCACACGCCCGACAACCGGAGCTTCGTCCGCTTCCTTGCCGAGGCGCTGCAGCCGCACCGCGTGGTCGTGGAGTTCCGGCACCGCTCATGGATCACCGAGGAGACCATGGCGTTCCTCCGGCAGGTCGGCGCGGGCTACTGCGCGGTGGATGAGCCGCGCCTGCCGGGTCTCCCGCCGCCGATGGCTGAGGTCACCGCGCCGGTCGGCTATGTGCGCTTTCATGGGCGCAACAAGGAGAAGTGGTGGCACCACGAAAAGGCGGAAGAACGCTACGACTATCGCTACGCGCAGGACGAACTGGAGGAATGGATCCCCAAGATCAGGAAGCTGGCGGATCACGCGCTGCGGGTCTACGTCTTCTTTAACAATCATGTCCGTGGTCAGGCGCCGGCGAACGCCAGAGAACTCCAAGCCCGTCTCGGCCCGACCTAGGGTCTTGTCTCTCATGGCTTCTCTCCTGACAGGGCGCGGGTGGCTCTTTGACCTCTATCCCATTCGGCGCGGGATGCAGGTGTGGTTCCTTCCCGAAGACGGCGGGCCCATCGCCCTATGGGAGCGGTATGCCCCGTCCTTCTACGTGCGCGGGCGAGCCGCGACGCTGTCCCGCGGCCTGAGCGTCTTGCGCGTCCCCGCGACCGTCACTCGCAAGGAACGGGTGGACGTGTGGACGGGTCGCCCCGTGCCGGTCTTCGAGGTCCGCGTCGAGGACCCGCTTCGCTACGCCGGCGTGGTGGCCCGACTTGGCCGGTGGGAGGACGACGCGTTGGAGCTGTTCACGTGCGACATTCCCTTGGCGCAGCGCTACTGTTACGACCGAGGCGTGTTCCCGCTCGCGTGGTGTGAGTGGGAGGCCACCGCCGAGGGCGAGCTCAGAACCCTCACGGTGCGCGATGATCCCTGGGCCGTGGACTACCTGCTCCCGCCGCTGCGCGTGCTGGAACTCAAGGTCGAAGGCGAGCTGGTGAACCCCCGGCACGGCCATCGCGGGCGGCTCGAAGTCTCATGGGACGGCACCACACGGCTCCTGGACAGCGACGACCCTGCGAGTCTGCTGGAAAGCCTCGCGGGCGTGCTCCGTCAGGTCGATCCTGATGTCATCCTGACGCAGTGGGGCGATGCGTGGCTGCTGCCCAGCCTGCGGCAGTTGGAACGCCGCCACCAGGTCCGGCTGCCATGGAACCGCGATCCTCAGGCCGCGATCCCGGGCCGGCGCGCACATTCCTACCTGTCGTATGGCCGCATTGTCCGCCGTGAGGCCTCGCAGTTCCTGGCTGGCCGGTGGCACTTGGATGCGCAGAACACCTTTCTCCTGACCGAAACCGGCCTCGAAGGGTTGCTCGAGCTCGCCCGGCTCTGCCGCATGCCGGTCCAGCAACTGGCGCGCACATCCACGGGGACGGCCATCAGCTCCCTGCAGCTCTTGCAGGCGCACCAAGACGGCATCCTGATCCCGTGGCACAAGCAACAGCCGGAGCAGTTCAAGACCGCCGACGAGCTGCTCACCGCCGACAAAGGCGGTCTCGTCTTCGTCCCCGAGCCGGGCCTCTATGGCGACGTGGCAGAACTCGACTTCGCCTCGCTGTACCCGGCGATCATGGCAAAGTTCAACATCTCGCCGGAGACGCTCGATTGCCCGTGTTGTCCGGATCACCGCGTGCCGGAGCTGGGCCGCCACACCTGCCGAAACCGGCGCGGGCTGGTGCCGCAGGTGCTGGAGCCCATTCTGGCGAAGCGCGCCCGCCTCAAGCGGCTCAAGCAGACGGCGACCGACGCGCAGGCCCGCCAGACCTATGACCGGCGGCAGACCGCGCTGAAGTGGATTCTCGTCACGTCGTTCGGCTACCTGGGCTACAAGAACTTTGTCTTCGGCCGCATCGAAGCCCACGAAGCGGTCACTGCGTACAGCCGCGAGCTGCTGCTGCAGGCGAAGGAGCTCGCCGAGGCGGCCGGCTTCCGCCTGATTCACGCCGTCGTGGACTCGATTTGGGTACATAAACCACACGTGAGGGAACGCGAGGTGGCGGCCCTGGCGGACACGATCAGCCATGCCATCGGCATCCCCCTGGCGGTCGAAGGCATCTACCGCTGGCTGATCTTTCCCCCGTCGCGGATGCATCCGCGCCTGGGCGTG
>VBOF01000094.1 GCA_005877855.1 Nitrospirota bacterium
ACAGCCTCCGCATCGTCGAGGATCTCGCGGAGCCCCAGTACGATGCGGGCCCGTCCGCGCGCGCGGAGTGCTCTCAGACCTGGCAGGAGCTCGTCGAAAACGCCCTTTGGAACCTTGTCGACAACCAGCACGTCCGCATCAAACGAACGCAGCACGGCCGTAATCCCGCTGCTGCGGACCTTGATCAGGTCAGCCATCGGGACGTCCAGCGACCGGGGAAAGTAGCGCCCGTCAACGCCCTTGCCCAGCGACGGCAACGTCACGCAGTCAACGCCCGGAGGCATGGAGAACGCCGCCGCCTCGCGAACGCCCGAAAGCAGCAGGATGACGGGCGCCTCCCCCCGCGCACAAAGCGCCCGCGCAACGAGAAGGTTGCGCCTGATATGGCCCAGGCCCTGCGTGTCGTGCGAGTAGAGGGCGATCCTGGGCCGGCGGTGGGCGTCCCCGACCGACCAGTCCGCCACGGAGGCCTTCTTGAAACTTGTCGGCTTCGACCCGGCGAATCCCACGTGTCGAGTGACGCCAAGCCGGGCCTCGCACAGTTCGATCAAGGACTGGGTGAATGGACGGCGTTCGGCGAACAGCGTGCTCAGGTAGACGTGCCGGACGAGCGTAAGCGTCGCATACGCCCGGACCGCGGCGGGCGCCACCCCGGACAGTTCCACGAAACGTTCCTCCATCGCGTGCTCCCGGTCCGCGAGCGCTTCGGGATCGCCGAGGGTTCGGAGACTCTGTTCTGTGACATGACCCAGAAAGTTGCCGATATCGAGGGCCGGATCGCCCTCGCAGTAGAGGTCAAAGTCGACCAGGAAGAGGCGTCCGTCGTCCACGATGACCTGGTCGGCGTAGAAGTCCCGGTGGATCCCGCACGTCGTCGCCTCCGGCGTCGCCGCACCGAGCCGGTCGGCAGCGTCGAGAAGCCGCGCGATTCGTCGCCCCCAAAGCGATCCCGGGGGAGCCACGGCAGGGAGACGTGTCTTCAAGATGTTCAGCTCGTCAGCCATAGTGTGACGGCGCTCGGCCGACACCCCCGCCCGATGGAGCTTGCACGCCGCCTCCGCGATCTTCCGGGCGAGCGCGACACCTGCCGGCGCCGCCAAGAGGTCGGTCGCAGGACGGCCGGGGACCTTGCGTTGCAGCCACATCTGGAACTTCGACACCGTGCCGATCGGCTTGGGCACCGAAATCCCGTCCTGGCTATCCAATCTGAACCCGGCGTCCCACAACGCACTGAGGAGCCGGTAGCCGGACTTGCCGAACCGCCGCACCCGCACCTTGCCGATCAGCGTGACCACTTCCAGTGGGGTGTCGGGCCGCTCTACTTCGACGTCATACTCGATCATGCAACGTCGTCCGGGTTTGTATCGCGTCACACGGATCTTTCGCAGGTGGACGACCCCGTGCCCGCCGGCCAGTTGTGGCAGACGCCGCAGAAACTGTCGCTGTGCTTCCTCAGGGTCGAGCGCGAGCGCAAGGGAAGGCATTGCAGGGTCCGCAGCGACGCCGAATGGATCGATCACCGGAATGTTCACCGTCTTGCCCCCACCCCCACACTCACCAGCTCCGTCCACAGTTCGAGCAAGCGGTCCACCTGTCCCGTGAGCGTGAACCGTTCCTCCACTCGCCGCCGCGCCGCCACACCCATCCGTGCCGCCAGCTCCGGATTCCGGAGCAACTGCTCAAGCGCCGCTGCCAGCGCCTGTGTGTCGCCAACTGGGACTAGCAGGCCAGTCACCCCGTCCTCGACGAGCTCCGGAATGCCACCAACTGCCGTCGCCACCGCGGGGACGCCGCAGGCCGCCGCTTCCATGAGACTCACCGGCATCCCCTCGCTTGTGCTCGTCAGCGCGGCGATCGTCGCCCGCTGCCACCACGCCAGGACCTCGGCCTGCTCGGCCGCCCCAGCAAACTCGACCACCCTCGCCAGCCCGAGCCGTGCCCACATCGCCTCCAGCTCGTCGCAACACGGTCCGTCGCCCACGAGCACGCATCGGAACTCCACCCCCCGTGACTGGAGGACAGCGCACGCCTCCAGCAGGAGTCCAAGGTTCTTAACCGGCCTCAACCGAGCGACGCACACAACGTGGGGCGGCTCCAACCGCTCCCCGTGCGGCGAGAAACGCTCCCCGTCCACTCCACACGGAATCACGTGGATGTGAGCTGTTGGCACGCCGAAGTTCTTAACGATGTAGCGTGCGTTCGCCTCTGAGACCGTGACAACGGCGGCCGCGGCGGCCGCCCGGTCGGCGAAGTCTGCAGGTGGCTTCCGGTAGATGTCGTAGCCGTGGGCCGTGAAGGTGAACGGCACCCCTAGCTCGGCGGCCAGCTCTCGGGCGGCGGCAGTCGGTTCGGTCGCGAAGTGGGCGTGCAGCACCTCCGGCTGGAACTCCCGCAGGGCAACCCGAAACTCCCTCGGGTCATAGACCACGCGCTGTCCCAGGCCGGCTTCCGTAACGATCCCGTGGCGCAACTGTTCGCTAGGTTGGCGCAACGAAAGAATGCGCACCTCGACGCCGCGCTGGCGCAGCTCCGCCATCTCGTTCGCGATGAACGTTTCAGAGAGCTTCGGGAAGACATTGACTACGTAAGCTATTCGACGCATCGTCGTCACCACGGTCGCTCCGGTAAATTCGCTCACCTCAGTGGGGGTGGCATCGGCCAGTCGTCAGTCCGGAACGGCGAGGCAGGCAGACCTTCCCGGTTGTAGAGGCTGCAGGCAGGGTTGTCCGCCCAGCAGTAACGGATGGCAATCGGGCGGTCCACCTCGGGGCTCCACACCTCGACGCGGTCGCCGACGATCCGCGCCTCAGCACGGACGAATCGGCGCTCCGAGCCGGCGACGACGAAGCCGATGAGCTGGCCTCCCTTGGCCTCCAGCCCACCGCTCACGTGCCTGAAGCTGAGGATCGCCTTGCGGTCCTCGACCCTCATCGCGTCGAAGATCGGCCCGCTGTAGACCACCGGCCGACTGTACGCCACTGCCTCGGCGGCGAGCGCCAGCCGGTGGCCGACGTCCTGTTTGTTCTTGGGATGGAGGTCGACCGGGTCGCCGATGTCAATGGCCACCACCATGGCCGTGTTGGGCAACGCTAATGCCCCGAGCTGCGCCTCGCGCAGGTGTGGCCACTCGCCCTCGGACGGCTCGGTGGTGCGCTCGGTGCGGGCTTCAGGAGTCCGGTGCGGCAGGAAGTTCGGGAGCTGCACGAAGAGGAACGGAAAATCTCCCTGGCCCCACCGGGCGCGCCAGTCGCGGATCAACGCTGGAAAGAGCCTGCCATAGAGTTTGGGGTCATGCACGTTCTGCTCGCCCTGATACCAGATGACGCCTTTGATCCCGTAAGGGATCAGCGGGGCGACCATGGCGTTAAAGAGGTTCGCGGGGTGCTTTCTACTCTGTGGGCCGACGGGCACCTTGGGCCTCTTCGGTTTCGGTCGGCCCTCGGCCTCGGCCTTATCGGCCTCGATCCGCCAGACTTTCACCATCGCGTCGTACATGTCCTTGAACCGGAGGTACTCGGCGACATCTTTGTCTGAGTGCTGGAGGATGATTCTGAGCTCCGGATCCGCCTCCAGCGCCGCGCGACTTGTCCACGCTTCGGCCGGCGTGCCGCCCCAGGAGGTGTGGATGATTCCGATGGGAAGGCCGATCTTCCTGTGAAGCTCGCGGGCGAAGAAGTAGCCGACGGCGGAGAAGTCGCCGACCGTCTCTGGCAAGCACTTCTTCCAGGCGCCGGTCAGATCCAGCCTCGGCCCCTCGGCCACAGCCCTCTGGACCGTAAACATCCGGATCTGCGGGAAGTCGGCGACCGCGACTACGCTCTGCGCGCTCGCCGCCTTGCTCACCGGCCACTCCATGTTCGACTGGCCAGAGGCGATCCACACCTCGCCCACAAGAATGTCCCGCATCGTGATCGTGTTCTTCCCCGCCACCGTCATCTCGAGCGGCCCACCTGCCTTGAGCTGGTCGAGCCGCATCATCCACCTGCCCTCGGAATCGGCTTTGACCGTCCGAGTCTGGCCGGAAAGCGTCACGCTCACTTCCTCGCCCGGATCGGCAAAGCCCCACACCGGCACGCGCGTTCCCTGCTGGAGGACCATGCCGTCACTGAAGAAGGCCGGAAGCCTGACCTCGGCCGAAGCCGGGGCGGCCACCAGCACCAGGGACGAAACCACGATCGCGAAGATCCGACGCATCATCCGCCATACCTCCGCGCGAGTATCAACGAACGCGCAAGCTCCACGACGCGAGTGACATTATGCTCCCACGTATACCGGCCTTCGATCTCTTTCGCGGCCGCTTGGCCCAGCCGCTGCCGAAGGGGGGGATCGGCCAGCAGGCGGTCGCAGGCCGCCATCACTACGTCCAGGTCCCTTATCACTCGATCGCTCCATCCTGCTGCGCTGCCAGATGGCAGCGTCAACGGATTATGTATCCTTGGTACAATACAGGTTGACAAAGTATTTTCCGTTCCTTACGTACTCGGCCTCGATGATTTCAGTGTCCAGAGGTCTGAGACAACGTTCCCTTTCATCAATGACCTGGACTCGGAAACCCAAGCGCGCCAATTCACGCAGCAGGCTTTCAACCGAACCGCCAGCTGAGGTGAGCGCAGCGGGATTGCATTCGACAAACATGACAATTTCCTTGCTCTGGGCCAGGGTTCGCTCCATTCCTTTCAGAGCCTGGATCTCGCCACCTTCGATGTCCATCTTGACCACATGGATCGGCTGGCTCCCCAAGACGTCATCCACCGTTGTGCATTCAACGTCAACGGTGCTCCCTTTTCCGCGTTTATGCCACAGACTGCTTTGAGTGGCATCCGCCCTATAAACGTGGAAAGGGAGCACGCCGACTCGATGGGCAACCGCTTTGCGAATAATCTCAACGCGGGAGCCAAATCCGTTGAGTTGGACATTATGCAGCAAGAATCGGTAATTTCTGAAATCACAATCAAACGCATAGACTCTGCCTCTAGATTCGACCCGCCGAGCGGCCAAGAGACTGAAATAGCCGATATAGGCACCGATATCGAGGACGACCATTCCGGGTTTTATGGCTTGCTCAAATAACTGGACGGTATACGGCTCAAACGAACCTTTGAGCAGTCTATACAGCCATCGGTGGTGGTGGGCAGACCCATACACCTGAAGCCCATGCACCTCAACCCATCGGTAATCTCGAATCAGGAAGGGTAAGAGGTGCAACCAGAGCCCTTCCAGTTGCAGCCCCGGTCGTGTCAAGAAGGTAATGAATTTGTGCATCGATCGGAACTCCAGTCAGGTGCGGCCATACAGCATTCCCTCGATCTGTTTGACTCGGGTCTGCATGGAGTGGAATCCCTGGATGTACTCGCGTCCTGCACGTCCCATTGACTCACAGAGCGTCCGATCTCTTGTGAGCGTCGCCATGTGGGCTTGGAACTCATCCAGGTCTTTCGCCAGCAGACCCGTGCGGCCAGAATCTACGATAACTTCCGCAGATCGGGTGCCCATCGTCACCACCGGCCGGCCACACGACTGCGCTTCCAGAATGGCAACAAACGGAAGGTCGACCCGATAAGGATAAGCGAATAAATCGCACGCGGCATAGTACCACCTTGTATCTTCCACGTGTCCGACAAGGCGGACGCGCCCCTCGGGTTCATGCTTGGCCACCTCCTCTTCCAGGTACCGGCGGCCGGGTCCATCACCCACGAGAACCAGCACCGCGTCCGATGGAAGGGACACCAGGGTGGCCATGAGGTCGAGGACCATCTCCGTCTTTCCCGGCCTCTGCCGCTCGTGGTCATCCAACGTAAAACGACTAACACACAGCACGACAGGCGCTTCCTGGGACAGTCCGAGACGCTGCCGGGACTCTTCCCGGGAGGGTATACAGTCCCAGATCTTGATGGCGGGAGGAAAAAGGTGGAGTCGCTCAGGCGCTACGAAGGCACGGAGGCCGTCCGCACTTCCGGGGTGATGCGCCGCGACTTGATCCGCTCTCGCTAAAGAGTGTCGGTGGGCGAGTTTGAAGAAGCGGCGCCACCTTTTCGGCATGCTTTTTCCGCCACCAGGTTCCGTATGCCAAAGTACATACCGTTTCGGATGCTGCCACCAGCCAAATAGATCGGGGTTCTTTGTACTGGGACCGTAAACGAGCCAGGCGTCGGGTGAAAACTTCTTCATCTCCTTTCGGATTGAGATCGCTTCGGTGACAAGGCGACTTACGGGGATCTGGCCCCGCCAAAAATTGCGGACGTTGACGCGCGAAACGATTTTGACCTCGTGGCCCCGCTCGCGCAGGCCGGCGATGAGGGAGGGCACCTGGACGCGGTCGCCGCTGAAGCCCCCCTTGAGATGCGAG
>VBOF01000116.1 GCA_005877855.1 Nitrospirota bacterium
TGGGAATGATCGCAATGATCACACTGCTGGGCGTGCAGCGAGGGATCAGCCCGGCTCTCGCTGCCGAAGATGACGGCTCCCAGATCACCATCACGGCGCCTAAGGATGGAGACACGGTGGGAGACCCCTTCGAGCTCACGTATGAGCTGGTCAAGGGGTCGAAAGCGGCGCACGCTCATGTCTACCTTGACGGCAAGTACCAGAAGGGCTTTGATGGCATGTTCAGGGACGTGCCCAAAGGGAAGCACGAGATCAAGGTCACGGCGGCCACCGCGAAACACGACGTGCTGGCGGCTACCCAGACCATCACTGTCGAAGTGAAATGAATTTCAATGTGGAGGGGCACGGCGCGCCGTGCCCCTACAGCATCATCCCCGCACGAAGGCGTTGAACCGGATTTCGTGCCCGATCTTGGTCTCCGGCCCATGGCCCGTGATCACGCGGGTGTCCTCGTCCAGGGCATAGAGCCGCGTTTTGATGGAGCGCTCGATGGCCTGGGCGTCGCCCCCCCAGAGGTCGGTCCGCCCGATGCTCCCGCGAAAGAGCGTATCGCCGGCCAGCAGCAGCTTGGCGGCCTCAAAGTGGAAGCACATGGAGCCGGGGGTGTGCCCAGGCGTGTGCAACGCGACGCCTGCGACCTCGCCGAGTGACAGCTCCTCGTCGTTCTTGAGCCACCGGTCCGGCGGCGGGGCCGGTGTGTAGGGCACGCCGAAGGTCCGGCACTGCAGTTCCAGATTGTCCCACAGTTCGAGGTCCGCCTTGTGCAGCCACAGCGGCGCCCCCGTCGCACGTTTCATTTCACCCGAGGCGAGGAAATGGTCGAAGTGGGCGTGCGTGTGCACGATGTAGGTGACCGCCAGGCCGAGCTCCTGCAGCTCCTTCAGGATCCGCTCGGGATCGCCGCCCGGGTCCGCCACGATGGCCTGCTTGGTTGTCGGATCGCCGATGATCGAGCAGTTGCACCCCAGGGGCGGCACCGGGAAGGAGCGGAAGATCATGAAGTCTCCTGCTTCTGTTCGCTCAAGGGCTGGCCGGCGGAGTCCCAAGTCTTCTTGTTGACGATGATCGGGGCTTTGAACAGCACTGCCAGGGCGATGGCGTCGGAGGAGCGACTATCGAAGATGTAGGTGCGGCCGCCCAGCATCACCGTGAGGTCGGCATAATACGTTTTTTCTTTCAGAGTGATGACTGTGCGGGTGACCTTGGCGCCGAACTCCAGGAGCATGAGGCGTATGAGGTCGTGGGAGAGAGGCCGGGGCGACGCGCCGCCTGAGAGCGCGCTGGCGATGGACACGGCGACGGTCGGGTCCACGAAGATGGGGACGAAGCGCTCCCCGACGATCAGCAAGACCACGGGGCTGTGGTCCACCATGCGGACCTGCACCTCCTGGACTTCGACCCCGTCTTCGGCGGCCCAGACCGCAGGCCCGTATGCCACGCTCAGGACCAGGCACGCCGCTCCTATCATCGCCGGATGTAAGCGTTCCATAGCATCACCTCCTGCTCACTCTCGCCTCATCGTTTGAGAATAGTCCACCCGCGGGGCGTCGTCAACGGGGGCTGCAATCCAGGGACGGCTGAGGTATAGTAAAAACTGCCGCCATGGAACGAGCGATTCCGAAAGTCACTCGGGGGACCTTCCTAATCGCCACCCCCCACTTGCGGGACCCCAACTTCCGGCAGACTGTCGTGCTGATCTGCGAGCACGGGTCTGGGGGATCGCTCGGCCTGGTGATCAACCGGCGCACCGACCAGCATATCATGGAGGTGCTGCCGCAGGCGACCGGGCTCCACGAGAAGGTGGGCTTAGTCTACGTCGGGGGCCCGGTGCAAAAGGACAATCTCCTGATTCTGCATCGGGTGGGGCGGGAGGTCCCGGACGCGCGCCAGATCTTCGACGGGGTGTGTCTAGGCGGCGATCTGGCCGTGCTCGAGGAGGCGTCCGCGGAAGGACAGGCAGGAGACCTGGTCCGCGTCTACATGGGTTATGCGGGGTGGGCGCCGGGACAGTTGCAGTTCGAGTTGTCTACGGGCTCCTGGATCGTGCTCCCCGCTGACCTGAAGTTGGTGTTCGCGAGGGACCCGCTCCAAGTCTGGCCGACGATTCTCCGCTCGCTCGGCGGCGCGTACATGCTGTATGCCACTATGCCGGTCGATCCTTCCTTGAACTGATCAGCCGCCTTATCTTCATCTTTATCTTTTTTCGCTCTGGCAGTTGCGGCGGGCTCACCTCGAGTTGAGCGACCAGTTCCGCCGGTACGGCATATAAGTCGGTCTCTTCCCCGATGCCCTTGAGCGCGAACGTGCACGGCGGCAGCTCGTCCGGCAGCACTTTCTGGTTGCGGGCCAGGGCGAAGGTGCGCCGGGCGAGGAGCAGAGCGCCGGCCTCGGCGGCGCTCTCCAAGCGCTGGGCCTTGTTGACCTCCGGCCCGATCACCGTGTAGTCCCACAAGTATTCGGTCCCCAGGTTGCCGACCGTCACGAAGCCGGTGTTGATGCCGATGCGGATCAGGTGCGGTTCCTGGCCCTGGCTGATCCACTGCAGGTTGAGCTCCGTCATTTTCTTCTGCATGGCCAGCCCGGCGCGTACCGCGTTGGCGGCGTTACGCTCCACCCGTTTCTCCTCTGCCTCTTCCCCGCCCCCTTCGGCCTCCGCATCGCCGAAGAAGGCCATGATGCCATCGCCCATGTATTTATCCAGGGTGCCGCCGTAGCTCCGTAAGATGAGCGTCATAGCAGTCAGGTAGTCCCGCAGGATCCGCTGGATCTGAAGGGGATCCGCCCGTTTGCAGAAGGCGGAGAAGCCCTTGAGGTCCGCGAAGAAGATGGTCAGTTCGCGAGTGCGGCCTGCCAGCAGGCGGGGAATGGTTTGGGGATTCTGCTGGATCGCCCTGATCGTCTGGGGTGGAAGGAAGCCGCCCAGCACGGACTGGAACCGGACGCGCTCCCGATCCACGAAGAGGAACCGCCCGACCAGGAGGAGAATGGGTGCAAAGGTCAGCGCCAAGATGGGATTCACGGCCGGCAGGATGACGCCGGCATGGTTGAACACCTGCTGCAGGCTGACGAGATAGCCAACCAGGACCGCGATGAAGCCCACCAGGACCAGCCACGGTCCGCCCGCGAGGGCGGCCCCAGTCAGCAGCAGCACGGGCCCGCCCAGGCACAACGCGGATTCGGCCCCCGTCGCCTCGCGCAGGAACTGCTGCCGCAGGATCATGTTGAGCACGTGCAAGTGGACCTCGCCGGAAGGGAAATCCCCTTCGAATGGGGTCGCCACGCGGCTGCCCGACCCTGTGGTCAGGTTGGAGAGGACGACGGTCTTGCCTTTGAACCGGTCGGGCAAACTGGCTTTGCTTCGCTCCAATTGAAGTTGATCGAGGACCCAGCTGTAGGGGTAGTGATGGAAGCTTGCTCCCCAGGGCCCGGCGTAGTTGATCCAGGTGCGTCCTTGCTGGTCGATGGGGATGACCATTTCTGGTCCTTTGCGGGGCTTGAAGCGGATCGTCCGCCCGCGCTCGATCCGCACGGATGTGGTGTCCACATCCAGTTGCCGGAGGGCGGCGGCCAAGGCCAAAGACGGCAAAAATCCCCCTTTGACGGCGTAGAGCAAAGGCACTCGCCGCAGGACACCGTCCCGGTCGGCGGTGCGCTGGGTGTGGCCCAGTCCTCTGGCTGATTCGATCAGGCCGGGCAGCAGCAAGGTCACGTCGGCCGCCGCGGGGATCTCTCCGAAGCCCTGAGCTTCGGCCTGCAGGAGGTGCCGGCGTGATGGGAATTGGACCAGCTCCCCGTTCTCCCCCGTCGGCGCGGGTCTCAGGGCGATGGGGTAGAAGACGATGCCGGCCTGCCGGGTGGCCTCCACCAGCGCCTTGTCCTCAGCGGGATTCGAGGCTGCATAGTCGAACAGGAGATCGACCAGCACCGCCCGCGCGCCGGATTTGCTGAGCAGGTCGAGCGCCTGAGCGTGGACGCGCCGGTCCCAGGGCCACCGGCCGAGCCCGTAGTCGTACGCCGCACGGTCGTCATAGTCGAAGGCCACCAGGGTGCTGGACGGGTCTTGCGAGGGGTCGTCCGTCACGGGGAGCGGAGGCCGATGCTGGAACCGGAGATCTACGGTCCACAGCTCGACGGGTTCCAGGAGCGTGGGCGACACCAGGTTGAGGAGCAGCGGCAGCGCGATGGCGATGGCGCCACCGGCGAGGAGGGCCGCGATATAGGACCCTTGCCACCCGCGGTGGGGGAACTGCATAGGCCTTATCCTCCTGATCCTCCGATCGCTGGAGGCTTCATCGGCTTAGGGGGGGCCTCTGTTTTCTCAGGGGACTGTGCCTTCTCCTCGGAGGACTGTGCCTTCTCCTCAGGGGGCTGTGCCTTCTCCTCAGGGGGCTGTGCCTTCTTGGCGGGCTTCGTCTCGGTGGCCGCTGGGCGTCTTACCTGTGGTTGGCCCGGCTCGGCCTTTCCAAACCCAGGACCGGTCACGCAACCAGGGAGGGAAAGCGCAAACACACACAGCAGAATAAAGGCGACGCTCTGCGCTCTGTCCATCGCTCCATCTCTCTCGTGGAGGAACAAGATCAATATAACACTCTGAGGAGGACATATAGTACTATTTGCGTATGGCGGTGTCTACTCGGCATGCTCTTTGCTTGAAGACTCGTTGCTCTTCGGGCGCTCGCTTGCTAGCGTGCAGGCCAGCACCCGATCGAGCCCCAGCAGACCCCGGCCGATAAAGACCGTCACGCGCGCTCCGTTGACCCCGCAGAACGCGTTCCGCAGGTGTACGGTGCGTCCAGCATCCAGCCGGACGAACGCATGGCTGCCCATCATGACCGGTTTCTGGCTGGTGCCCAGACTGGTGCCTGGGAGTTCTTGAACGTTGCGCAAGGTGGTGGCGTTCAGGAACAGGACCGCAACAGTGAGCAGCAGCCCCGTCGCTCCTCCGAGCAGAAGGCGAGCCCAGACTGGCGTAGGCTGTTGGCCCTGCGGGGGCGGCCGGCGCTCGGCGAGCCATACCAGCACGAGACCGACGGGGACGGTGATCAAGAGCAAGCCGTGTTCGGCCGTGGTCTGGTAGAGGGCCGCTTTCGGCGTCTCTGAGAAGATGAAGTAGAGAACCGGCGAGAGCAGAAACATCACCGCCGCGCCGATCTCGCGGACGTTCAGTCGCCCCCCTACCATTCGGCTCCGTGGTGTGTCATGGCCCATTTCACTTTACGTAGATGGTGCGTCGAAGTCAAATACAGGCGTGGTATACTCGGCGCCGCCGCGGTCGGCGAACCCTTGGGGAGGGTTCTCCT
>VBOF01000117.1 GCA_005877855.1 Nitrospirota bacterium
TTCGAAATGTCCACGCACATTTTGTAGAGCCCTGCTTCAGGGTTATCGGCCGAGAGGTCCTGATGCTTGTGCTCGTACTGGTCAGAGAGATCGGCCTGGCAGACCCGACGCAGGGCACAGTTCCGATAGACCTCGGCCAGAACCCCGATTTCGAACCCCCAGTCCCCTGGGACGCGATTGGTCCAAGCCAGATCCGTCACCATGGCAAACTCGCCCGCCAGGGGATAGCGGAAACCGTCCAGAAAGCTGAGCAAGGGGTTGGGACCCACCAAGCGCTGGAGGGCCCTGATCATCGGGGTGATGAAGAGGCGCGTGGCGCGGCCGTGCAGGCGGTCTGTGACCCGGGCGTAGTAGCCCTTGCAGAAATCGTATCTAAGATTGGGGTTAGCGATTGGGTAGCAGAGGCGGGCCAGGTACTCGCGGTCGTACGTGACGACATCACAGTCGTGCAGGGCGATGACCTTGCTTCGCCGCATGGCGAGGACGTAGCCGAAGGCAATCCAACAGGACTGCCCCTTCCCCGGCAGGCCAATATCGATGTCTTGGCTGACCAAGAGGTAGAGCGTTTCCTGGATCCGAGGCCCTTCGATCCAAATCAACCGAACGTCCTGGGGGAGAACGTTGAAATACTCCTTGGCCCGCCGGAACTCCAGGGCGGAGGCATGGCCCAACGCAACGACGATCTCGCTCAGGTACGGAATCTTCTTGAGGTGCTCAACGATCCCGTCGAGGGCCGGCCCCTCCAGCTCGGAATACAAACACGGTAGGACAAGCGCGATGGGGCAAGTCTTGGCATACTCGACCAGTTCCTGTTCCAGCAGTTCCAAATTAGGTCGGCCGAGTCGATGCAACGTGGCGATCGAACCGGATTGGTAGAAATCCGCCATAACGCACCTCCCACAGGATTAGCTCAATGCCTGCGGGTGCGGCACCGACTCCTCGAGGAGCCGGCTGACACCCTTCTTCCAGCCGTCCGGGCCGATCCCCCGGAGGCGAGTGAGGCCTTCGATGGCAACGCTCGCCGCATAGCCGCCTTCCGGTCGCTCCACCAGGAACGGCCGATCGACGACTTCCAACATCGGCCAATCGTTCAGATCATCGCCGATGCCAGCCGTGGTGACGTCCCCCCACTCGTTGCGATAGTGTTCGATCAAGAGACGGCAACCCCGTCCCTTGTCGGTACCTCCTACAAGGTGATGGAACCGGCTGCCAGATAAGACGGTCAAACCGAGCTGTTCAGCTGCTTCGCAGATTGCTTCCAGCGACTTGCGGGAGCCCTCAATAAGGAACGGTTCGTCGTATTCGCGTTGCCGAGCCCGTTCGGCATCTGGTTGAGCAAGCCCGGTCACGCGCGCGACAACTTCCGTCGACATATCCTCGAATCCGGTTAGGGTCACGCCAACCATTGTTTCGATCTGGCGGAGCGCTTTCCGCAATCGTGAACAAGGAACGCCCAATTCGAGCACGCAGTACCCGTCTCGCCTGCTGGAGCCGGTTGGGTGGTCTTGGAAATACCCATCCGGGATATACAGTGCTCCCCCGTTTTCGACGATGAAGGGATCACGGTTGTCCAGTTCCCTGCGGAGATACTCGACCTCTGCCCTGGTCTTACTCGTACAGATGATCAATGGGATCCTGCACTCGCGGAGCCGATCGAGCGCAGGGCGGGCGGTATCGTACCGATAAGTAGCTGCATCGAGCAGCGTTCCATCGAGGTCGGTGAACAGCACCACGCGCAGACGAGTCGGAGCAGGAAATGGCCGTTTCATGACGTGAGCGATAGTGTCACAAGAGAATGTTGGAACATTCTGGCACACGTCTTCCTATGTGAGCAAGGGAAGTGCCGAATGATCAAGCCCCCAGAAGAAGTCTTTCTGACGGTTTTTAAAAGGATTTCACACCCTTCACTCTATCGATGGAAAACGGGAAGGTTGGAGGGAGCAGGAATCAGTATTTCTACATAGTATAGGCTGATCGAATAGATTTACATTGATTTTCAACGTATTGGACGTGTATGGATTCTCCTGCAGTAGCAAAAACTGACCGTGCGGCCCGCAGCGCGCAGCGCCTGACAGTCGCGGAGCGCTCAGGAAGGTCTTCGGTGAAGCTCTCAATCTTCTGGCGATTGGCATTGAGCTCGCTGGCCATCATCATCGTGGTGGCGGGAGTCAACTTCTACGCCCTGAGCCAGCTCCGGCAGCTCACCACCTTGAGCACCCAACTGGTCTCCTACCACTACCCGTCCATCGACACGGCCAAGCGGCTCCTTACCAAGCTCTTCGCCCAACTGCGGAGCGAAAAAAAGTACCTCGTCGTCCGTGACAAGGCATTTGCACAGGACTTCAATGAGGAAACCGATGAGTTCCGCCAGATCCTGACGACGCTGCAGCAGCAGGAATCCATGCCCCAGGGCCAGAAGTTGCTGAAGGAAGTGGATCGGCTGCACCAGGAATACCTCGACCTCTTCCGCGGCGCGGCGGGTCGCAAGGCCCGGCCGACGGCCGGGTATGAGACTCGGCGTGACGGTCTCATTGCCCGGATCACGGACGCCCTGGACGCGTACGTCACCCTGCACGAGACCAGGGCGAACGCGCTCGTCATCGACTCCCGGGCGCGGTCGGCCCGCGCCGAGGTCATTACCCAGCACCTCATCATCGCCGTCGTCCTCCTCGGAATGGGCTTGGCCGGGCTCGCGACCTACAGCATACTGTATCCGTTGCGACAGGTGCAGCAGCACATCCGGCAGATCGGCCAAGGGACGTTCGGACAATCCGTGAACGTCGAAGCCCCCAGCGACCTGCGCGAACTGGTCGACACGGTGAACTGGATGGGCAAGAAGCTCCAGGAACTGGACGATATGAAGGCCGAGTTCCTGGCCCACGTCTCCCACGAGCTGCGCACCCCCCTGGCTTCCATCCACATGGGCACGCAACTGCTGCTGGACGAGATTCCCGGCGCCTTGAGCAATGAACAGAGTGATACCCTGCGGATCATCAAGGAGAGCAGCGAGCGGCTGATCCGCCTGATCTCCACGCTGCTCGATCTCTCGAAGATGGAGGCCGGGATGATGGTCTATCAGATCGCGCCCACCGACCTCCTGCGCCTGGCGGAAACGTCGGTGTCCAAAGTTCGGCTTCTGGCCGAAGGCAAACACATTCAGATCCTGACCGAGGCGCCGTCCGACCGGGTGTGGGCGTCGGCTGACGGCCCCCGGATCGAACAGGTCCTGGACAACCTATTTTCGAACGCCCTCAAGTTCAGTCCGGACGGCGCGGCCGTAAAGCTCCGCCTGCAGCCGGATGTCAAAGGGGGGATCGTCCACGTGTCAGTGGCGGACATGGGGCCCGGTATTCGTCCCGAAGACTTGCCGCATATTTTTGAACGCTTCTACCAGGGGCGCGCGCACGCGAAGAACACCTTGGCCGGAAGCGGTCTGGGGCTCGCGCTGGCCAAGAAAGTCGTCGAGGCGCATGGAGGGCGGATCCGGGTCGAAAGCGACTTTGGCAAAGGGACGACGTTCCACTTCACCTTGCCCCTGGCCCGGAAAGAAGGTCCCGCATGAACCCGACCACGCGAGTCTTCCGCGGACTGGTGCTGGTGTTGCTGCTCACCGTGCACGCCTGCGCTTTCCTGCGGGGCGGTCCTTACTCTTCTTCACCCCTTTTCTTCCTCGATGCTCCGGAAGCCGCACGCAATCAGGCCCTCGCCCATGAGCAGGACCAGCTCCTCGACACCTGTCAGGAGACCCACACCTGCGACCGCGCGCACTACACCCGTGCGCTGCTGGCCCTCTACGAAAGCCAGGAAGTCGCCGCCCAACATTTCCAGGACGTCATCGAGGCGGCCCCGAAAAGTCACCTGGCCGAGTCGAGCCAGTTCTGGCTTGAGTTCCTGCACGATGCTCCAAGCGCGCTCCTGCCGCGAGGCTCATTCGCCGAGGCCACCGATCGCCTGGTCCGCGACCTGCTGGAGTTGGAGACTTCGGCGTCGCAGGTCATGCAACGTGAGGTCAAAGTACGGGACAAGAAGGTGGAAGAGTTAACGAAGCGACTGCAAGCCCTGAAGCAGATCGACAAGGAAATGAAGGAGATGACGCGACCCGGAAAGCCGCCCCTCAAGACCCCCCCGCCGGCTGACAAAGGCGATCACCCCTAAGGGCCCGATGGTGCAAGAACGCATCCTAGTCGTGGACGATGACGAGGCCCTGCTCCGGCTCCTCTCGATGCGGCTGTCGGCCAATGGCTTCGCCGTGACCACGTGCGCGACCGGCGAGGAGGCCCTCGCCCTCGCCAAGCGCGAGATGTTCGACTTGGCCCTCACCGACCTGCGCTTGCCGGACCGCGACGGGCTGTCGGTCCTGGAAGAGCTGAAGCTCATCCACCCGGATCTGCCAGTGCTGCTCCTCACCGCGCACGGCACCATCCCCAACGCCGTCGAGGCCATGCAGAAGGGCGCCTTCGGATACCTCACGAAGCCGTTCGACGACAAAGAACTCCAGGCCACGCTTGAGAAGGCCCTCGCGCAGCAGCGGATGAGCCGCGAGATCCAGCGGCTCAAGCTGCTGGTCAAAGAGCTCTACGGCTTGGAGAACGTCGTCGCCCGAAGTTCCAAGATGCAGGCCCTGCTGGATCAGGTCGCCCGCGTCGCCGAGACCGACGCCACGATCTGCCTTTTGGGCGAAACCGGCACCGGCAAGGAAGTCATCGCCCGCGTCATCCACTGCAACAGCCGCCGGGCACGGGGCCCCTTCATTGGGGTCAACTGCGGCGCGATCCCTGAAAGCCTCTTCGAGAGCGAACTCTTCGGTCACGTCAAGGGAGCCTTTACCGGCGCCCAGCAAGCCAAGCGCGGGCTCGTCCAGAGCGCCCAGGGGGGGACGCTCTTCCTCGACGAGATCGCCGAGATGCCGCTGACCCTCCAGGTCAAGCTCCTGCGCGCCATTCAGGAGCGCGAAGTGCTGGAGGTGGGCGCCGAGCGCCCTAGCAAGGTGGATGTCCGCTTCATCACCTCGACCAACAGAGATCTGAGTGCGGCCGTCCGCACTGGGGCATTCCGCGAAGACCTCTACTACCGCATTCAAGTCTTCCCGATCACGATCCCCCCGCTGCGCGAGCGGCGGGACGACATCCCCTTCCTGGCCCAGCACTTCCTGCAACAAAGCGCCCGGCGGATGCAGAAAGAGATCCGGGGGTTTCTCCCCGAAGCCATGCAGAAACTGACGCTCCACTCCTGGCCGGGCAACATCCGCGAACTGGAAAATGCGGTCGAAAAGGCGGTCGTCCTCTCCAGCCAGGACATGATTACGCCCGACCTGCTCCCGAGCGTCGCCCAGGAGCCCACCGGCCAAGTCAAACCGCTGACGGAAGCCAGGGACGAGTTCGAGCAGAACTACCTGAAGGCGCTGTTGCAGCTCACCGGCGGCAACATTTCACGTGCCGCCCAGATCGCGGGTCGCTATCGCGCCGACTTCTACAAGCTGCTCAAGAAGCACGGGCTCCACCCTGGAGACGCCAAGGAAGAGAAAGACACAGACTCGG
>VBOF01000118.1 GCA_005877855.1 Nitrospirota bacterium
GCCACTTCACGATCGAATTCGAACCTGTCTAGCAGGTTGCGTTGTCATTCTGAGCGAAGCGAAGAATCTAGGCCAATCAAAACCTTCACGGAGCCTACCCTGAGCATGGCGATGAGATGCTTCCCTGTGCTCAGCATGACAGGCGAAGGGTTCGGGGTGACAGTGTGATATGAAGCCACTCAAAAAATTCCGATCCTGGTTTGGCGCAGGCTCACCGCTGGCAGATATAGTGCCCCCCGAGATCGAGGAGTACGCGGCCGCGCACTCCGTGGCCGAGTCGGAAGTCTGTCGGCTGATCCGCGAGGAGACCTACCGCACCCAGGACTGTCCCCAGATGGTAGTGGGCCCCCTGGAGGCCGCCTTCCTCAAGGTGATGGCCCTCGCCGTGCGCGCGCGGCGGGTTCTGGAGATCGGGGCCTTCACGGGCTACAGCGCGCTGGCGATGGCGGAGGCGCTGCCGGAGGACGGAACAGTGCTCACCTGCGAGATCGACCCCGACTCGGCAGCGTTCGCGCGCCGCTACTGGGACAAAAGCCCGCACGGCAGGAAGATCGAGCTCCGCGTAGGACCGGCGCTGGACACTCTTAGCACTCTGACGGGACCTTTCGACGTGATCTTCATCGACGCCGACAAGGCCAACTACGTGAGCTACTACCGGCGGGCGAAGGAACTCCTCGCCCCGACTGGTGTGATCCTGATCGACAACGTGCTCTGGAGCGGGAGAGTCCTGAACGCGAGCGCCCCTGATCCGTCCACCCAAGCCATTCAGGAGTTGAATCGTGTGGTCGCGTCCGACCCGGACGTGACCGGCGCCCTCCTCACCCTCCGCGACGGCGTCTTCGTCATCAAGCCAAAAATCTAAGTTCCCTCTCCCCACCGAGGGAGAGGGTCAGGGTGAGGGGGGACTGACAACAAGGCTACGCGACCGCACCTATGGCTTGATGTAGATGTAGCCTTCCCGCTGCAGGTCCGCGATCCGCTTCACCGCGACCGGATGCAGCGTCGCGACAAACCCCTTCACGAGGTTGTCCAGCGTCTTGTTGTAGAGCTTCATCGACACCTGGCACATCTCTGCGTGGACCCCCTTGTCAACGATCTGCTCGAACCGCTTCTTCAGCTCGGGATCCATCTTGTCTTTGTCGAAGAGCTCGAGCGCTGGCCCGTGGACCACCAGTTCAACGTCGATCTTGTCCGGCCCGCCTTCGGCGTCAATGTGCTTGTTGATGAGCGCCATAGCATATTTCGCCACCTCAAGATCCTTGCCGTCTACATGGTAGAGGACCTTGACCTTGTCTTTCGCTGGCGTTTCGGCAGCTTGCAGCGGGCTGCTCAACGGAAGCATGAGTAGCGCCGCCACGGCCAATGCGGAGACAACCAACTGCCTCTTTAGGGACATTGTAAACATGGCTTCCTCCTTTGTTTGAAACTAACTCATTAAAAAATGGCCTATCAAGACGGTACGTCTAACCGGAGGAAAGGTCAAGCGGCAGGGAGATTGGCGAGGTTTCGGATCTGACGAGCGAGGCGGGATTATGTGGAGGCGAGGCGCAGCCACAGGTACGCGCCGGAGATCGCGAGCGTCGCGAAGGTGACCGGCACCCCGACGCGCGCATGCCGGCGCCAGTCGATGCGCAGGCCCCGCCGCTCGGCGGCGTCCACCACGATGATGTTCGCGATGCTGCCGACGATCAGCAGATTCCCCGCGAGCGTGCTCACCAGCGCGAGCAGCGTCCCGGCCATCGGGTGCGTCGCGAGCGGCAGCAGTAGCATGACCGCCGGGACGTTGGACACGATGTTGCCCAGCACGAACGCCGTCACGAACAGCGTCCCCGGCCGTGTGAGGTCGAGGCCGGCGCCCCCGAGCGCCCGCACCGCCTCGGCCGGCAGGCCCGTCTGCTGGAACGCGCGGTTGACGACGAAGAGGCCGACGAAGAGCACGAGCAGTTCCCAGTCCACGAGCCCGAGCATCCGGCGCGAGTGCAACTGGCGGCTCAGGAGCAGCAGCCCTGCCCCCGCAAGCGCCGCAAGCTCCCGCGGCCACGGCGCGGCGAGAAAGACCGCGACGAGGACGGCCGCCACGGTGAGCCCCTTTGTCGTCTGCCAGCGGTCGAAGTCCGCCTCCTCCACGCGCCGCTCCAGCCCGGCCTCCGGGGTCAGGAGCGCCGCCGGGCAGTCCCACCGGCCGCCTACTTGTATGACAATCAGCGCCCAGGTCACGGCGAGCCCAAGCAGCACGGGCACCGCCGCCTCGCGCAGATAGCCACCGAAGGACAGCCGCAACGACTCGCCGATGAGCATGTTCTGCGGATTGCCGATCAGCGTGAGGGCCGAGCCGACGTTGGCCGCGCAGGCAAGCGCGAGCAGGTAGGGGACCGGATCGAGCCGGCGCCTGACGCAGGCGTCCATGAGCACCGGCGCCATGGCGAGACAGATGATGTCGTTGCTGAACACGGCCGACAGCGCGCCGACGACCAGGATCAACGCGCCGAGCAGCCGCGGCGGCGCCAGCGGCAGCGCCGCGAGCCGGCGCGTGACATAGGTGTAGAAGCCGCTCAGGCGCAGTTGGGCCGAGAGCACCATGAAGGCGAACAATAGAATGAGCGTGGGCGCGTGGACCGAGCGCCCCGCCTCCGCGAAGCTGACGTCCCCGCTCGCCACGAGCGCGATCGCGCCGAGCAGCGCCACGCCGGTGCGATCGAGCTGGAGAAACGGCAGCCCCCCGAGGATCATCCCGAGGTAGACGATGGTGAAGATGATGACGACGGTGGCGGTCACGCGCCCGCATGGTAGGCCGGGCGACAGGCAATGTCCAGCTTTCTGATCTGAAGAGCGCGGCGGGGCGGAAATCCTACGGCCGCTCGAACAAGCGCACCTGTTTGGTCTCTGGATCGTAGCCGACGGAGAGCGTGCCGTCCAATACTTTTAAGAGATGCTCGCCGGCCAACTGGCGCCGCCAGCCCTGCAGGATGGGCAGCTTCTCCGCCGCGCCCCGCCCGCGCTCCAGGGCGAACAGCTCCAAGTCCGCGGTGGTCGCCAAGAGTTGCGGCGAGATGGAGGCTTCCACGGCCCGTACCTTCAAGGCCGTCCCGAGCAGATCAGCCAGCCCCGCCGTCTCGGGATCAATGCGCCGGCGCTTCTCGACGCGCGGCAGCTCGTGGTCGTGCACCGCCAGCCCCTGTTTGACGGCAGCCACCAAGGCCCCGCCGTACCTTTCGACCTGGGAGGGCTGCATCCCACGCAACTGGCCCAGCGCTTCGATCGTCGTCGGCGCGCGCCGGGCGATCTCGACCAGGATCTCATCGCGCAGGATGCGCCCGCGGGGCCGGTCCCGCCGCTTGGCCTCGTGCTCGCGCCACGCCGCGACCTCCCGCAGCACGCCACGCGCGCGCGGGCTCAACTCCGCCCAGCCCTTGATGCGCTGGTAGCGGAGCCGGGGATCGCGCGCCTCATCGGCGGCCAGCACCTGGACCCGGCGAAACTCCTCTTCCGCCCACTCCAAGCGGCCAAGGGTCTTGAGCCTCCTGACCAGATGGTCGTGCAGCAAGAAGAGATATCGGACATCCTCCAGCGCATAGGCGACCTGCTCCGGCGTCAGGGGCCGCTGCGCCCAGTTCGTGAAGGTCTCGGACTTCTCCAGGGCTACCTTGAGGACTTGCTTCACGAGCTGGGCATAGCCGATCTGGGTCCCGTACCCGACCATCGCCGCCGCGACCTGCGTGTCGAAGACGGGCGTCGGCACGGACCCGGACAGCACCGAGAAGATCTCCAGGTCCTGGCGTCCCGCGTGGAGCACCTTCAGGATGCGGGCATCATCGAGCAGCGAGAAGAAGGGGGCCAGCTCGGACACCGACCGGTAGTCGATGATGGCGATCTCATCGCCGGCCGCGACCTGGATGATCTCGAGCCGCGGGTGGAAGGAGTCCTCCCCCATGAACTCCGTGTCCACCGCCAGGCGGTCGTGGCCGCGGAGCCGCTCGCAGAGGGCGATCAGCCCGGCTTCGTCCTGGATATACTCCGTGTCTGGTAGCCTCTTGGTCACAGGGTCCTCTTATGTTGCGCTGGTAACTCCGGAGCGAGGTCACCGACGGCGGGTACACCGGACATGCACGGATTATACGCTGGATGCCCTGGATGAGCCACCCGCGGCCGCACCGTTCGTTGGAGTACCCGGCGCGGCCGGTGGCCGAATGAGAAAAAGCAGCTTACTTACGGAGGAACGGCTTGGAGTCCTCGCCGGTGAAGCCGGTCACGGTCAGGAGTTCGATGCCTTTCTTGCCCTCGGGAACCATCACCGTGATCGTCCTGTCGTCCACCTGGGTGAACTTGGCTGCACCTCCCGGGCCGAAGGACACCATGCTGACGCATCCGGGCTCCCCGAAGTTCTCACCAGCGATCGTCACCTTGTCACCGGTTTTGCCTTCGTCCGGGGTAACCTTCTTGATCATTGGCGTCGCACCGGAGCAACTACGGCCCCTCGTCAGCCGAGGCGATTCGGAGGCCTTGGCCTTGTTGCTCTGAATCCCGCCGCCCGGCTCGGCCGCCGCCGGGGCCTCTTTGGCCTTCTCCTTCTTGGACTCCTCAGCCGCAACTGCCAGACCGACCTGGCCGGCGAAGGCGAATGCCGCTAGGATGCCGAGAATACGGACCGTACCGATGATCCTCATGGGGCCCTCCCATCGCACGTGGAATGGATGACGACACAGACTTCCGGTTGAAAACGGGCGCATCCTAGCCCACAGGCAGGGAGGAGTCAATAGCCGAGGAGCGGACAGTCTGGAGCGGGATCGCCTATCACCGGGCCAGCAGCGATGGGCGCATTCAGAGGGCGAGCGACGCTGAACACACAGCCACGACCGGCACGCTGGTCGTCACCAAAAAAAGAGAAGCTACTTCCGCAGGAAGGGCTTTGAATCCTCACCGACCGCGCCGGTGACGGTCAGGAGTTCGAGGCCATTTTTGCCGTCGGGGACCACGGCCGTCAGTGTCTTGTCATCCACGTGGGTGAACTTTGCGGGACTGCCTGGACCAAACGACACCATGGCGACGCATCCGGGCTGGCCGAAGCGCTCGCCTGTAATCGTCACCTTATCACCAGTCTTGCCTTCGTCCGGCGAGACCTTCTTGACCTTGGGCCCCTGCGTGGCGCAGTTTTGGCCCTTCTTCATGCCGGAAGATTCGGCCGCCTTCGCCTTCGTACTCTGTATCCCTCCCCCCGGCTGTGCAATCGTCGGTGTATACCTACTGACCTGGGTACCCTTGCTTTTCTTCTGTATCCCTCCCCCTGGC
>VBOF01000119.1:0-5823 GCA_005877855.1 Nitrospirota bacterium
AGCTCCACGATCTTTGGATTCACGTTCAGCTCATCGTCGTAAAGCATGAAGCCCGTGACGCCGTAAGTCTTGTAGAGCTGGACAATCTCCTGGACGATGTTCTCGGAGGTCCGCATCCGGACCCGCCGCAGAAAAGGGCTCATCCGCCCGCCGCAGAAGCCGCAGCCAAAGGGGCAGCCGAGCTGGGCGATCATCGAGAGCGCGCGCACACCGTCGATGGTGTAGTGGTAGCTGTCCACGTCCACGAGGTGCCGGGCCGGGAACGGCAGCTGGGTCAGCTTCTGATTGTCGAGGAAGAGGTCTGACTTCGGATCGTCTCCATCCACGAGCTTCGGCGTAGTGGCGCCCAGAGCTTCGAAGACAGCCAGTTCCCCGTCGCCGACCACCAGCACGTCGAACATCTCTTCGAGCAGGCGGTACGCCGTGGCAGCGCGGCCCGACATCCCTCGCTTCTGCTCGTACTTGTACGCCGTGTGGATTAAGGTTACGTGCGGGCCGCCCAGGATGATCCGCACCGACGGATTGAGCTCCCGGATCGCCCGGTAAATCTTCGTTGCGGCAGGCATCTGCGGCGTCGTCGCGGTCAGGCCATAGCAGTTGACGCTCCCGTTCCGCACATGGTCCCGCACGACCTCCTCGTAGTTCTCCACACCGGAGAGGTCCAACATCTCCACCTGGATGCCGGCCTGCTCGAGCACCGCCGCGACCTTCAGGATACCCAGCGTCATGAAGACGCGCTCGTCCAGCAGGAAAATGGAAGGCGGGGTGATCAGACAGATCCGTTTGATCATAACTTCCTCGCACACACGTCCAGAAAATACTCCGCTCTGCGTTCGCAGGTATGGTACTTCAGCAAGTGCGCGCGACCTTCCGCGACGATGGCTTCACGTTCCGCTTCCGCATCTAGATAATGCCGGACCAGTTTCTCCAGATCGCTGAGATCCGACTTGCAATACACTGCATGCCGCCGGTCCACAAAATCATTGGGGATCACGGTCTCTGGCCGGTCTGACAGCAGCATCGCACTCATACCAACGATTTCAAAATACCGGAGAGACGCGGTTCGACCTCCGCCGCGCAGCGCCACGGCGATCTTCGAGGCCGCAATCTCCCGGTAGTAGGCTTCCGGGGACCGCTTCTCCCGCTGAGCAGCCTCCGAGGCTGGGGCGTCCTCCAAGACCTTCGTTCGCAACCGCTGAAGCGTTCCAGCCTTGAGCTTGTACTTGCGGTCGTCCGAGCTCGCATAGACGCCGCCTGCAAACCTGACCCCGTCCATCTGGGAGAGGATCTCCACCGCCTTCACACGGCGTGGGTGGGAAGCCCTTCCCCTGTAGGAGACGTCGCTTTCCTTCCTCACCGCACCGAAATCGGGCAGCGCCTCCATCACGATGGATAGGGGCAACGGAACGGTCCGCTCAAACAGCGTGCGGTCGCCACGAAACGTCCACGCCCGCGCCCAGAAGTCCCGCACCCGACTCCCCGGTTCCCAGACATAGTCACGCTTGAAGTACACCTGCAGCGGGTACCGCTCCACAACGTCGTGACGGAGGTTCGGACTGTCCTCCCCGTCCACGAACACCATCGGCGGGAACGGGACCTGTTCGTAGAGCCGCGCGCATTCTTCCAGGCTCGCCTGCCGGAACGACGCGAGACAGACCAGGTCAAAATAGCGATCGCGCAGGAGATCGAGGATCTCCTGGTGGCTGTACCGCCGACCGGGGCACTGGCTCAGGCACCACAAGCGGGCTTCCGGATCATGGAAAGCCCCCTTGTACGGATAGTCCACGACCCGGTCGTTCCCGAGCACCCGGGACAGGCCGACGTACAGGGGATCAGAGGCATAGTCGAGCGCATCGTCAGTCAGAAACAGAATCCGCACAACCCGGCTCGCCTCTCATAACCGTAACCCGCGATTATACACAGATTTTGCGGCCGAAACTAGCGAAAACGAGCAAGGGCGTAAAGGAAGTGCATCCTGTACAGACATGCCAACCGTTTGTAATGACGCGGGTTCCACCGCCGACCACCGCGACCGGCTTCACGCCTTCGCGCTCTACTTCATTTTTACCTTTTCCAGAACAACGTGTCTCATTGACAAGAATGGTGTAGACGCCTACTCTTCAGTTTCGCCGGAGGTGAAATGGATCAGGAACTCGTTCAATACCTCAATGAGCAATTCGCTGGGATTAACCAGCGCTTTGAACAGGTCGGACAACACTTTGAACAGATCGACCAGCGCTTTGAACAGGTCGACCGGCGTTTCGAAGAGATGCGTCGAGAGATGTCTGCGGGGTTTGACGAGGTCAAGCGGCACAACGGGGTGCTGGTTGAGGACCTCCGCCATAAGTTGCAACTCGTGGCGGAAGGATTTGCGACCAACATAGAAGTCCGCCACACGCAGGACCGGGAGTATTTCGATCGGCAATTCGCGGACACACACGCTCTTATCCGTAGCTCCTACGACCACCTCAACCAGCGCATAGAGAATCTCGAACGGAAGGGACAGGGCTAGTGCGCTGCGATGAATTCGGAGAGCTTCGCCTTCACGTACTTCATCTGCTCGGCAGTGAGGTTGGGGGAGACGCCGAGGAAGAAGGTAGACTTGGTCACCGTCACGGCGTTCGGGTAATCGTGGGGATTGCCAAGGTGGGAGTAAGCCGGGTGGAAGAGCAGGTTGCCGGCAAAGTAGTTCCGGGTCTGGATCTTGGCGTTCTCCAGAAAGCGCGTCAGTTCGTCCTTGGTGAACCGGTTCGTCGTGACCGTGACGGGGAACCCGAACCAGGAGACATCCGCCTTGGGATGTGGCTCGGCGATGCGGAAGAGGTCAGGGTATCGTGAAAAGAAGGCACGATAGCCCTCGTAGTGCGCCTTGCGCTGCTTGTGAATCCAGTCCAGCTTCTTGAGCTGCGCCACGCCGATCGCGCCCTGGAGATCCAGCGGTTTCAGGTTGTAGCCGATCTCGGTGAACACGTACTTGTGGTCGATCGTAAGATCAGGCAGCTCCGGCAGCCACTTGTCAAAGCGATGGCCGCAGGTGCCATTCTCCAGCAGATTGGCCTTGCCCACGCAGTAACAGTCCCGCCCCCACCAGCAAAGGCTGCGCACGACCTTCTCAATGTCCGGATTCGAGGTGGACACCATCCCGCCCTCCGCGGTCGTGATGTGGTGCGCGGGATAGAACGAGCAAGTAGACATCACCCCAAACCCGCCCAGCGGGGTTCTAGCCCAGGATGAGCCCAGGGCATCGCAGGTGTCTTCCAGGAACAACAGATCGCGGCGGCGACAGAGGTCCGTCAGTCGGTCCATGTCCGGCGGGTTCCCCAATACATGCGCGAACATGATCGCCTTGGTCTTCGGCGTAAGCTTGGCCTCCACCTGATCGAGGTCCAGGTTCAACGTCTTCAGCTCGATGTCGACGAACAGCGGCGTGAACCCGTTCTGAAGGATCGGCGCGACGGTCGTCGGGAAGCCAGCAACCGGCGTGACGATCGCGATGTCCGTAAACCCGTACAGTCGCTTCGAGCGGAGCGCCGCGACCATCAGCAAGTTCGCGGAGCTACCTGAGTTGGTCATGACGCTGTGCTGCTGCCCCACCTTGGCGGCGAAGTCTCGCTCGAATTCCCGCACTTTCTCGCCGCTGGTGAGCCACTTCCCCTCCAGCAGCGTGTGGATCGCCTCGTAGATCTCCTCCTCGTTCCAGACCGGCCCTGAATACGGGATCACGGTCTTCCCGGGGACGAATTTCTCCGGCAGCCCATAGAGGCTCTGGATGGGCCAGTGCTTCTTGATCAAGTTCAGGATCTCAGGATCCATAGCTCGCCAGTGTCCTGCGAATGCCTTCTTCGTACCCGACTTTCGGGGTCCATCCCAACGTCTTGATCTTGCTGATGTTCGCGGAGAAATTCCTGATCCCCACCACTTGATGGAACTGGGGAGGGTCTATCGAGCCGATGGGCGACTTCCGGCCCGTGAGCCGGTGCAGGCACTCCATGAGGTCCTTGAACATCACAGGCTCGCCGGAGCCAGCCAGATACAATTCGCCAGCCGGCGCGCGCTCGGCGACCGTGACCAAGGCCTCGACCGCGTCGTCGATGTACACGTAGTCGCGGAAAAAGTCCCCGCCGCGATACACATTGATCGGCTCGCCCAGTTGGGCCTTTCTGATCAGATAATTGAAGGCCCCTTTCTTGGTGTTGTCGAACGCTTCACCGGGGCCGTACACGTTCGTGAGGCGGCAGATATTCACGGGAAAGGAATGCAGCCGGCCGTAGATCTTGCAGAACTGCTCCGCGCAAAGCTTCGTGGCCGGATAGAGACCCAGCGGCTCGCAGGGACTCTGTTCGTCCACGGGGAGTTTGGGTGCGTTGCCATACACGAAGAACGTGCTGACGAAGAGGAACTTGGGCTTGTGCTCCTTGCACGCCTCCAGCAGTGCGATCGTGCCGGCGCAGTTCGTTCGGACATCGAGATACGGATCCGTGAGAATATTGTAGTTGTCCACCGTGCTCGCACAGTGCACCACGAGATCCATGCCGGCGCAGTCAGCCGCCGTGACGTCTTCGACCGTCCCCTCGCGGACGCGCACCCGCTCCGGAAAGCGCAACCGCGCCCGCCCCTTGACTGATCGCGTCAGCACCGTGACCTGGTGCTCCCGGCAGAGCCGGTTGGTCAGGGCGCTGCCGATGAACCCCAGGCCGCCTGTGATCAGCACGTTCATCGAATTTGACACATTCCGCCTTATTCCAGATTATCCATCATCACCGGTACATGCACCCGTTCCCACAGCTTGGCGTACTCTACAAACGTGTACATGCCGGCGAACACACTGATCAGAAACCCGTGCATGCCTTCCCGAAACCCTTGCCGTGCGCGCCGAAGCTCACGCCTGAGTCTGAGGGAAATTCATACTGGAATGAGATACCATTTAAGCCTCTTTCCGAGAGACCGCAAGATCTTGAATCGTGTCAAGAAGTCTCTCACTTTTCGCCATTTGTGAATTGGGAGACATTGGAGGTGACGAAGATGATGGGCCACTTGTGGTCCCAGGTCCGGAACCATTTGGCGAACTCTATATGAAGGTGATTTAAAGTACAGGGCGTCGGCCGACAAAAGGTGACTTGGAGTGCCTCGCCCACATCCATAATCCCGTCCCCTGATTCGGACCGGATTGAGATAGTCCATTAGCTGAAATCCAAGACCGCTAAGATAATTGTGAACATCGGTAAAGAGCGCCTGGTTCTTATAGAAAGGAAGAAATTCGACCTCAGCCTCGACTGCAAAGATTGAACGACGGAGGCACTTCTCCCCTCCTTTCAGAATATCTACCTCAGTTCCCTGGGTGTCCAGCTTGATGACATGTGGGACAAGGCTATATTCACGGCATAGCGCGTCCAGGGATCGGCAGCGGAGTGGCACCTTCCGAAGGATGTCAAAATAGCTCAAAGGCATGTTCAACTTCTGGATGAGCTCGAGGTTAGGCTCTAACAGGGAGGTATTGGTTTGATAACGCGTGACGTTCAAGTCGAACACCCCTTCAGACCCATAGAGGGCGACCTGGAACCAACGATGACGTTCGGTGTTCTTGAGTTTCGTGAATTCTCGTTCATCCGGCTCAAACCCTATCACGGTAAGATTGCGGAATCTTCCCCAGCGTCTCCGGTTGATCCCCCCTCCAGCCCCGACATCAATGAGGGTAAAAGGATAATCGGCAAGAGAGTGAAGCGACCCTAAGTTCTGATCGGAAACTGAGTCTGACATGTCACGTTTGTAGCGGTCTTTCCACAATGTTCTCAGATTATCCCACCGACGGTGGATCCAACCCAT
>VBOF01000119.1:5839-8905 GCA_005877855.1 Nitrospirota bacterium
CTTCTCGGAATCCGTGTCGCATCACATAATACTTCCAAAAGGTAAGCAGCGGACGAAATACCATGTCGGTCCAATACACCGTACGTTTTGTCCTACCACGTTCTTTAGCCGCTAGCGTGGTAAAGTTATTGAATTTTCGGAAGTGATCTTCGATCGTGCGTTCCGTGTAATGATCTAGTGGGCTGGCCAAATACGCTGCCGTCCCCGCAAACACAAACCGGTTGTGCGGTTCCTCATCGTTCAGGCGTCCCACTCCGTTGCGAAACAGTCGCAACTGGTAATCGGGGTAGCATCCTGCCCAACGAATCCACTTGCCATAATAGTAGTTCCTTCGTGGCAAGTAGTACGCTGCTGGCCTGTCAGGAGCGTCAGACGATAAGATACGCTCGATCTCCTCACGCAATTCGGCACTGATGCGTTCGTCGGCGTCCAGAATGAACACCCAGTCGCAAGCTGCATGATCGATGGCGTAGTTCTTCTGCTCTCCAAAGCCATTCCACGGCCGTTGATAGATTCGTGGCGTATACTCCCGGCAGATCTGAACGGTTTTATCTTGGCTGAACGCATCTACCACGATGATCTCATCCATCCACTTTGCCGATTCCAGACAGTCACGAACGTTTCGCTCTTCATTGCACACCACGATTGCGCAAGAGATAGCTTTTCGCATGTATTTTGGTACTTCCTTCACACTACCCACGAAACCCCCGTCTGAGAACCGCCTTGTAGAAAGCAAATCGAAGCCAGCGGTTTCGCCGGGGATCGCGCACGGGGTACCGGCTAATGCGCTCAAGCATCACGGCAGGATGGCTGCCGCGAAACCCCTTCAGGATGTCGTAGTCTTCGAACTCGAATGTGTCCTGCGTATACAGCTTCGCTTCCGAGGGCGGCGGGGCATCGCCGTGATAGACCGTGGTCATCTCCTGCTTCTTGGCCAGCATGGTCTTCGGATCTTTGACCCATCCGTAGTGAAAGACGCGCCCACTCGACGGCGCCAGCCATTGGCGTGGCCCGCTCTGCAAGTACTGCCCGGTAGCCTTGAAGTGGAAGCCGACCGCATCGCCGCAAGACTCCACTTCCCCGTTGTTCCGGATGATCCGGACCGCCCTGTGGTAGAACCACGGATTGGTGGACCAGTAGTCCCCGACGAAGTGGCGATAGCGAAAGAGGAGCCCCTTCACCTCCGGCCTACGATGGTACGTGCGCATGGCCTCGACGATCCCTGGCAAGTCGTCCTCGTGGATAACCTCATCGGCCTGGAGGTAGAACGCCCACTCTCCCGTACAGGACGCCAGCGCGATGTTGGTCTCCTGGGAATAGATCAGCCCGTCTTTTCGCAGGGTTTCATCCCACACCGACTCGACGATCCGGATCTTGGGATCGCCGATGGACCGGATCAGTTCAAGCGTGCCGTCCTCACAGCGTCCTACGTTGACGACGAACTCGTCGACGATCGGCAGGATGGACCGGATGGACTCCACGACCGGATAGTCATAACGCACCGCGTTGCGGCAAAAGGTGAATCCGCTGACCTTCATGCATTCCCCATATCCATCAACTCAGTGTAAAGCGCTTCCAGCTTGCGCGTGAGCCGCGAAGCCTCGAACTGCTCGCGCGCCTTCTCGTAGCCGCGCTCGGCAAACCGCTCGCGCAGCGCATGGTTCTCCAGCAGCTCGATCACAGCGTCGGCGTATTGCCAGGTGAACCGGCAGACGAAGCCGGTCACGTTGTGTTCTACCACCTCAGCCTGCGCGTTGCACTTCTTTCGTTGGGGTGTCGCGAGAGTCACCACCGGCAAGCGGCTGGCCATCGCTTCGGCCAGCACCACGCCGTACCCCTCACCGACGCGGGCTCCGTGGGTGGGTCGCCCCGCGAAACCGGCAGCGCATCTGAGGCACCTTCTTCCAGACCTTGGGCAGCATGTCCACGCACACGCGATGCCACTTCTGGTCGTCAGGCCGGCTGCACCGGCCGATCGTCCAGGAAAACTCGCGGCGCACGGGCGTGAATTCGTCGAAGTCGATCGGTCCATACAACACTTCGTAGCGTTTCCCCGGAAACCGGCAGTATTTTCTGAGGTAGTCCTGCCGGCTCCACTCCGAAAAAAAGACATGCGCGTCAATCAGGATATTCTCCGCATGATCGATGGCATTGAAGACATTCGTCTCGACGACCCTCGGCCGCCCGTTACACCTGCGCGGCAGTGTTCCCGGCTCGTAGTCGCCGGCGCGATACACATGGTAGATATCGATCTTCAGATCGCGGATAAAGGCATCGAGGTCGGGCGGCTGAACGACCACCTGCACCCCCAGCCGCGCGAGTTCTTCCACCCGCGGCCCGCCCGCCCGCAACCCACAGGCGAACACCTCGAACCGGGACCGGTCGAGATACTTGCTGAAGACCTGGATGGTCTTCTCGGTGCCTCCGATCCCGAGTTGATTGCAAGCCTGCAAGACCCGGATCTTGGCCATGCGCTTCAGGCCGAGTCAGGCCTTGCCTCCCTAGCTCCCGGCAAGGCGAGAGCCGTACATCTTCTCATAATAGGACCGGAACTCGCCGGACTTGATCTTCCGCCACCACGAGCCGTTGTTGCGGTACCAGCCGACCGTCTCCTTCAAGGCCTCACGGAAAGCCACGCGCGGCTTCCAGCCGAGCTTCGCGATCTTTTTGCAGTTGAGGGCATAGCGCCGATCGTGGCCGGGCCGGTCCGTCACGCGCCGGAGCAGGGACTGAGGCTTGCCGAGCAGCCCAAGGATTGCCTCGGCCACCTCAAGGTTCGGCCGTTCCTCGCCGGTGCCGACGTTGTACACCTGACCCGGTTCGCCCTCCGCGAGCACGAGTGCGACGGCCTCGCAGTGATCCTGCACGTACAGCCAATCACGTTGCTGGAGGCCGTCGCCATAAAGCGGCAGCGGCTGGTCTTCGAGCGCGTTTGTCACGAACAGCGGGATGAACTTTTCCGGATACTGGTTGGGGCCGAACGTGTTGCTGCCGCGGGTAATGAGAACCGGCATGCGGTACGTGGTGTAATAACTGAGGACCAGCAGATCGCCGGCCGCCTTGCTC
>VBOF01000046.1 GCA_005877855.1 Nitrospirota bacterium
GTCCACTTGACGTAATCCACCTTGGCCTCCCCCTGAATCGGAAAGAGCCGCGGCGGGATCATGCCGGTATAGGTGACCGTGAACTGGCGGGTCTCCAGGGGCTTGAGGCCCTCCATGCAGCTCACCTGCTGGACATCCAGAAAGATCAGGGTCACGTCGCGGAACCGCACGTTGATGCAGACCCTCTCCGCGGTCCACTCAGTGTCGCCGTTCTCCAGCAGCATCGTGGCCTGAAAGTTGGCGATGCCGAGGAGGCTGTTGAAGTTCGGGACCGCCTTGAGATCGCGGATGGTAATGATCGCATCCGATGGCGGGTCGATCCGCCGCCCGCGGCCGGGCGTCGGCACCTGGGCTGGCTCGGGCGGGGCTGGCTTCGCAGCTTCCGGCTTCGCTTCCTCGGCGGGACCCGGCGGCACAGACGGCACGCGCAGCAACGGCGGCAGAGCCTCCAGCTTGCGGCACTCGCCGCTGAGATTCTGATCGGAATAGACAACCGATCCGTCAGGCTTGGTACACCGCCACGTCTCGGCCTGGGCCGCCGACACCATTGTCGCCAAGGCGCAGCACGCAATGGCAAAACGAGCAGACAGCTTGTTCGGACGCACTCGCATAGCGTCTCACGCGGCCTTGCGCGCCGCGGCGCGGCGTGCGCCCCGCTTCTTCTGGTAGCGGTGCACGGCGCGGTTGTGTTCTTCCAGGGTGACCGAGAAATGATGGCTCCCGTCGTTCTTCGAGACGAAGTAGAGGTACTTGACCGGCGACGGGTTCACCGCCGCCTGAAGGGACCTCAAGCCAGGGCTCGCGATCGGGCCCGGCGGGAGACCCAGTCTGGTATAGGTATTGAACGGCGTGCGCCGACTCAGGTCCGCCCGGGTCAGGTTGCCCGAAAAGTTGCGAATGCCATAGATCACGGTGGGATCGCTTTGTAACGGCACGCGCTTCCTCAGGCGGTTGTGAAACACGGCGGAGATCAGCGTCCGCTCGTCGTCCCGGCCGGTTTCCTTCTCGATGATGGATGCCAGCGTCACCACATGGCGCTCCATCATGCCGAGCGCTGCCGCCTTCGCTCGCAATTCCGGCGTGTAGGCTTCCTTGAACCGGTGCACCATCGCGCGCAGGACATCCTCGGGCTTGGTCCGCCGCGGGAAGTGGTACGTGTCGGGGAAGAGGTACCCTTCCAGCGTCTTGGCCTCGACGCCCAATGACTTCACGAACGCGGCATCCGCCGCCAAGCGGGCCACGTCCGTTTGCTTCGCCATTCGAGCCTCCTCCAGCAGCTTGCCGATCTGCTGGGCGGTGAGGCCTTCCGGAACCGTGACGCTGTACTGAATGACCCGGCCTTTGACCAGCGCGTTGAGAATCTCCGCCGGCCGCATCGCCGTATGCAGGTCATACTCTCCCGGTTGGATCTTCCGCTCGGCGTCCTGGACCTTGCCCAGGACCCGGAACCAGAACGGGCTCACGATCAGGCCCTTCTGTGCGAGCTGGTTGGCGACTTCCTTGAATGCGGCGCCCTCGGGGACCTCCACGATGTGATGGATTGCGGTCGTCTGGCTCGGCAGGGCGAGGGCGCGATAACCGTAGGCTGCCATCGTGCCGACGAGCACGAAGGCTCCCATCACTGCCAGCGATTCCTTCACGCGCCCGCTTTCCGCTTGACCTCCTCTTCCACACGATCGAACGCTGCTTGCAGTCGCTCGATCACCTTTCCGCCCGCCTGCGCCATCTCCGGCCGTCCTCCGCCAGACCCTCCAATCTCAGTTGCCGCAGGCTTAATTAGCTCACTTGCCGGAAACCGAGCCGCGAGGTCTTTGGTGACAGCCACCAGCAGCGAGGCCTTGTTGTCCTTCACCGAGCCCAGCGCGACGATCCCGGACTTCAGCTTCTCGCGCACCGTATCGGCAAGCGCCCGCAAGTCGTTCATCTCCAGACCGTCCACCCGCTGGATGTACACCGGGACGCCGGCCACCATGCGTGTCTCGCCGCCACCCCCTCCAGCCCCGCCCGACGCTAAGCGGGCCTTCAGCTTTTCCAGTTCCTCTTCTTTCTCCTTCAGCGTCGTCACGAGCTTGCGCGCCTTCGTCACGACGTCGGCCGGGTTGGTCTTGAGAATGTCGGCCAGCGCGCGGAGCTCGGCTTCCCGCTGCTTCAACAGCTCGTAGGCCCCCTCGCCTGTCTGCGCTTCGATCCGGCGCACGCCCGCGGCCACGCCGCCCTCGGAGACGAGCTTGAAAAGCCCGATCTCTCCGGTGTGGCGGCAGTGGGTGCCGCCGCACAGCTCCTTGCTGAAGGTGTTGATCTCGACGACGCGGACTTCCTCCCCGTACTTGTCGCCAAAGAAGGCCAGCGCGCCCTCCTGCACCGCTTCGGAGATGCCCATGATCTTCGTCTGCACCGGCGCGTCGGCCCGGACCCGCTCGTTGACGATCGCCTCCACCTCTTCCAGTTGGCCTGGCCGCACCGGGGTAAAATGCGCGAAGTCGAAGCGGAGCCGGTTGGGCGCCACCAGGGAGCCATACTGTTTGACGTGCGGTCCCAGCACCTCGCGGAGCACGGCATGCAAGAGGTGCGTAGCGGTATGGTTGCGCGCCGCGCCAAGCCGCAGGCGAGGGTCCACATGCGCCCGCAGCCGATCCCCCTCGCGGATCCGCCCGCGCGTCACGACGCCCTGGTGCAGGAACAACTCCGGCGCCGGCCTGGTCGTCTGTCTCACCTCGATGATCCCGTCCGGACCGGTCAACACCCCCTGATCACCCACCTGCCCGCCGCCTTCCGCGTAGAACGGCGTGCGGTCCAGCACGATTTCGATCTCGTCGCCCTCCACCGCTTCCTTGACGCGCGCATCTTGCTTCACAATCGCCTGGACAAAGCCCTCGGTGTCCAACTGGGAATAGCCCACGAACTGCGTCGGCGCCACGATCCCGCTGAGTTCGGTGTAGATGTCCTTGGTCTTGGCCGCGGCGAAACCGGCGGACTTCCGTGCGCGTTCCCGCTGCTCGTTGAGCGCGGCCTGGAAGCCCGCTTCATCCAGCGCCAACCCGTGGTCCTTCGCCGAATCAGCCGCCAAGTCGAGAGGGAAACCGTAGGTGTCATACAGCTTGAACAGCGCCTCGCCTGCGATCACCCGCTGCTTGGCCTGCTTCGCCTCGGCGATGATCTCATCGAGCAGACGAAGCCCCTTGTCCAGCGTGTCCAGGAACCGCTCTTCCTCGGCCTTGGTGACCTGATCGATCGTGGTGCGGGCCCGCTCCAGCTCCGGATAGGGCCCTTTCATCAAATCAATGACGGGCGCAGTCAATCGGTTCAAGAACGGCCCATCGAGGCCCAAGCCTAGCAGCCGGCCGTAGCGCGCCGCCCGGCGGAGGATGCGGCGCAGGACATAGCCGCGTCCCTCGTTCGACGGGAGGAGGCCTTCCGCGATCATGAACGCGATGGCCCGCAGATGGTCTGCGATGACGCGCATCGCCCGGTCATCGTCCGCCGACGCGCCGTACCGCTTGCGGGCTGCCTCCCCGATCGCGCGGATGATCGGCTGGAAAAGATCCGAGTCGTAGTTGCTGGTCTTGCCCTGGACCACGGCCGCGAGGCGCTCCAGGCCCATGCCCGTGTCGATGCTGGGCCTAGGGAGCGGATGGAGCATGCCCTTCTCATCCCGGTGATACTGCATGAAGACCAGGTTCCAGAGCTCTATGACCCGGTCGCCTTCGCCGTTCGGGAACGGGTCTCCGGGTACGCCGGGCCCTTGGTCGTAATGGATTTCAGAACAGGGCCCGCACGGGCCGGTGTCCGCCATCTGCCAGAAGTTGTCCGCCTCCCCGCATTTGACGAGGCGGGCGGCCGGGATCTTGACCTTCTTCTCCCAGACGGTATAGGCCTCGTCGTCCTCCTTGTACACCGTCACCCACAGCCGCTCCGGCGAGAGGTGGACGACGCGCGTCAGGTACTCCCAGGCGTAATGGATCGCCTCTTCCTTGAAGTAGTCCCCGAAGGAGAAGTTGCCGAGCATTTCGAAGAAGGTGTGGTGCCGGCCGGTATGGCCGACGTTCTCGAGATCGTTGTGCTTGCCGCCGGCCCGGATGCATTTCTGCGAAGAGGCAGCCCGGGTGTAGGCGCGGCGCTCCTCCCCGAGGAAGACCCCCTTAAACTGCACCATGCCGGCGTTGGTGAAGAGCAGCGTGGGATCGGCCTGCGGAATCAGCGAGGAGCTCGGGACGATGGCGTGGCCATGCCCTTTGAAGTAGTCCAGGAACCCTTGTCGCAATTCGTTCGCCGTCGGCATGGATCACCAACCAGGATCATGAATGGTTCGCCGTGACTCCCAGCACGCTCTCGCTGACCTCGGCGGAAAACCCGCGCCCCTGGAGCAAGCCAGACCGCCGGCGCGCCTCGCGGCTCGGATCGCTGAACCGGCGCGGCAGGGACTTGAGAAACCGTTGCGCCACGGCTTCTTCCGAAAGCCCGGCATACGCGCGCTGCACCGCGCGGGCCACGACTCCGGCTGAAAACCCCCGCGCCTCGAGCTCGGCCGCCAAGGCCTC
>VBOF01000047.1:0-1744 GCA_005877855.1 Nitrospirota bacterium
CGCGCTCCACACGGCTTTCTGTAGATGATAGTCCTTGGAGTGCGCTATATCGACGATGATGCTGTTGGTGAGCCCGACCACCCCTGGAACCGTGCTCGCGATCAGACTGGCCATGCCCTTTTGGTCTTGCGTCTCGACTTCGCCGTAAAGCGTCACCTGCCCCTTCTTGACCTCGACCGCAAGCGCTTCCCAATCGATCCGGCCATCCGTTCGGAGCCGCTCCTCGACGCGGAATTGGACCTGTTCGTCGCTTGGCGCTTGATCGGCGATCGTCTGAATGGTCGGGCCCGCACTCAAAGGCTCCTCGTCGCCAAAAGCTGCCGCTCCGGACATGCCCACCACAATAGCCAGCGCAACACTCTGAACACGCAGACTTCTGCTCATGATTACCCTCCGTTCATCTTAGGAATGATGCGGAACATATGAAAAACTTTTCATCCCCAGGTCAGTCCTGCCCCCAGTCGTTGGACCACTCACAAAGTGAGAAGAAGCTGAAAGGCGGGTGGCTCCCCTATCTGTACCCGTTGCGAACCTTACGCTTCGAACTGCCCAGAACCGCAGTTTAGAACCTGGACCGGTTACGGGGAGCAGGCCAATATCATCAATTAAGCAACGGTCGTCGTGAGATCACGAGGCCAGACCTTGGACTGATCCGCCAGCGCCATGCGCTTCTCGATCATCTCCCAATTCAGGTTCTGCAAATACGACTCGATATAAGTAGTCCGACTGCCCGCTTTCGCCCCGTAGTCGAGGATGTAGGCGTGCTCCCACACGTCCATGACGACGATCGGTATGAAGCTCGACACGTTCCCAAGCTGGTGATCCGTGACCCAGAAGTTGATGAGCCGTTGGGTCGAAGGATCCATGGTGGTGGTGACCCAGCCGATTCCGCGCATCTTGCCGATCTCGGAGAACTGCCGCTTCCAGTTCTCGAAGCTCCCGAAGTCCTTGGCAAACCGCTGGGCAAGCTTGGAGGATTTCCCCGGCTCCGGGATGCCGGCTGCGAGTGCTCCGAAATAGTACTCGTGGAGGATCATGCCGTTGTACTCGAACCCGAGCCGCCGCTCGAGCTCCGAGAAGGGTGGGGTCTGCAGCAGCCTCCCCTCCTGCAGGCACTCCCAGACCATCTTGTCGAGGAGATTGACGTTGTTGACGTACCCCTCGTAGAGCGACCAATGCTGATCGATCAGCTTCTCGGACAGCCCCACCAATCCCTTCGGCTTCAGGTTCTTCTTTACTTCATAATTCGCGTAAGGCACGGTGCTCATAACTCCTCCTTAGAGCGGCCATAAGTCAGCTTTCCATTTGCTTAGCGCTTCTTGGCGTAACGCTGGCCTCCAAGATGGCCAGGGTAGAGCTGACAGTAAAATTAGAGGTGCTCTGATCGGTTCCGATGGCATCCATGGCCGTCTGTTGAGCTACCGCCACGTGACTGCCTCCCGCACCTACCAGACGCTCCAGTACTGGATCATGTAATACGCGCCCCAGAGGAGCAGGCCCGTCACGACGAGCTTGAGCCACAGGGGAATCGCGCCGTGGCGTTCCTGGATACCGGCGTCGGCGTAGAGATACACGTCCTCATTTTCATTCTTAGTACGTTCGGCCATGACGCTACCTCCCGGTCGTTTTCGCCAGAGTCACTGGGTTTCCCTGTGGTCCCTGGGCCACTAGCTTGTCGATCTCTCCGCGACGGGCGACTTCTGACAGCGAGGCCCAGATACTAGATCGCGCCTCTTCCTCATCG
>VBOF01000047.1:1750-11594 GCA_005877855.1 Nitrospirota bacterium
CGGGGTCCCACCGATGCCGGTCATAATCGTCTTGAAAAGATGATCGCCGTCATGGCCCAGCTTCACGCCTCCATGCGCCCCTGCCGGTAGCGTAAAGTTGGCCGGCCGGACAGGATGTCCCCACACGTCCTGAAGCCCAGCCGCCATCATGCCATCACCCTTCCCCTCCGGGCCGTGGCACATGAAACAGATCGCCTTGCCGTGGAAGATTGTTTTCCCATTGTCGAGGGACGCTTCGGTCACAGGTGGCTCTGGAGGCACCGTGATGGGCGGCTCCACCGTCTCCTTCTGCCACCGATCCGAAAAGGTTTTGACGTACTGGATGACGGCCGAGCGTTCCCGCTCGGAGATTTCCTGCCAGGTCGGCATCGCGGTGCCCCAGAGGCCATGCGTCACGGTGAGGAAGAGGTCCGCGTCGGTGGGCAGGGAGTCCTTGTCCGGGGTGGACCGGAATTTGAAGATGCCGCGCGTGAAGTCGCGAGGCCGCGGATTCAAGAACACCGCCGATGGCCCATTGCCATCCCCCTTGGCCCCGTGACATCCGATGCAGCGTCGTTCGTAGACTGATTGCCCCAGCGTCAGCAGTTCCTCCTTCGTCTCGGGACTGGGGTTCAGGGCCATACCGGTCGAGACCCGGGTCGAGACAAAGCCCTCCCGCCAGTCGCCGATGCTGGTGCCCAGGCGTTGGATATAGGCCACTAGAGCTTTGCCATCGTCGTTAAGTTGAGGCGGCGCCTCGCCTTTGGTTGGTTCATAGAGCCAAGGGAACCTCGGCATGATTGAATCGGGCACGACGTTCCGAGGCTCCCAGTGATGCGCGACATGCCAGCCGTCCCCGTATTTTCGCCCGACGCGGGTCAAATCCGGCCCGATTCGGCGCGTGCTCATAAGATGCGGCCGATCGTACGCGTACTCACCGGTCTGAGACACGGGTCCCCAACGGAGCGACTCCCCCGTCACAGGGCGGATGTACTGGGAATGGCAATACCAACAGCCTTCCCGGATATAGACATGCCGTCCACGAAGCTCCACTGGGGTATAGTCGGCCACCTGCACCTGCTTCTTCGTGACGACATCCTCCACCGTTGTGACACGAGTACTGGGTGAGAGGAACGGGATGATCCCCTGAACGAAGACGGCGAGAAAGAAGAAGCTCAGCCCGGCGACCAGCGCCACAGCGGAGGGATTTTCCAGCCAGCCTTGTTTCTGCACGGCTCGGAGCGGCTCATCCTCAGGTCGAGTCGCTTCGTACACGTCCTTCTCGAGCGGCACCCCATAGCGCGCCGTTTTGTAACAATTGATCAACAACAAGAGGATGGCGATATCCATCGTGGCCCCGGCCAGCGTGCGGACGACCCACCAGGGCTTCAGCTCCGCAATGGTATCCACGAAATTGGCGCCGTACTCCAGCATGGAGCCTTGGATGAAGCCTTGGCCGATCAGGCCGAGGGCCATCACACTGAATCCGCCGATCGTCAGCCACAGGTGCCAACTGGCGAGCCGGCTGCTCCACAACTTGCGCCCGGTGACCCGCGGCCAGGCGTAATACAGCCCACCCACCGCCCAGAGGACCATGGCTCCGAAGACTGTGAGGTGGGAATGGGCGATGACGAAGTCGTTGAAATGCGTCAACTGCTGGATCCGCATCAGCGCTTCCGTGGACCCCTGGAAGCACCCGATCAGGTAGTAGACCGCCCCGAGGAGGAGAAACTTTGCCGCATAACTATCGGAATCCTGCCCGCCGAGAACAGGACCCCAACGCCCTGACACGGTTCCGAAGAAATTCACCGTCACGGCCCAGACCGGAATGATCAGCAGCATACTGGTCACGACCGCAATCGTTTGGTTCCAGTGTGGAATGGGGCTGTACATGTAATGGTGGATCCCCACGAAGGGATAGAAGAAGGCCAACGACCAAAACCCCAGCAACGACAACCTGTGGCTGTAGAGGGCGTTCTTGGTACTGGGAGGGAGAAAGTAATAGATCATCGCCAGCCCGGCCGGAGTCAGCCATAACCCAACGATGTAATGGATGTAGAGACCGTGGAGCGCCGTGCTGTTGACCCCGGTCACTTTAGTCGCGTACTGCAGGACCACATTGCCTAGGATGAGGTTCATCAAGGTCCAGACGAGGGCGGCCACCGTGTACCACATGGCCACGTAGAACCGCTTCTCCGTCCTCCGCCAGACCGTCCCCAGCACCTGCACCGTGACCGCTCCCAGCACCACAAACCTGAGGATGTTGAATGGCCATTCGTACTCGCCGGCTTCGAGCCCTGAGTTGTAGCCCATCAGGAAGGAGATAGCCCCGAAGAACAGGAACGCGTTCCAGAGCCAGAGCAGCCACCAACCCCACTCCTCCTTGTACAGGCGGACCCCGCAGAGCCTCGGGACGTAGTAGTACGCCAGACCCAGAAAGGTGGTAGAGAAAGCTCCGAAAATCACCCCATTGACGTGCACAGGACGCATTCGGCCGAAGGTCAGCCAGGATGTGCTACCCAGGAACTCCGGGTTGTGGAATTTGATCGAGACGAGGACGCCGACGATGGGGAACACGGTGAGCCAGACCAGCGCCCACCAGAGCCAGGCTCTCACTAAGGGACGGTTCACGAGTCCTTCTTGCGCCATGATGCGTCTCTTTCTCTAGGTCCACGCCGGGTGAGGTTGAAGCATCATCAACCGCACTCGGCTGTGACGGAGGGGCTTCTCCGAGTCTCGCGTGTACCGGGTCGGGTCCTCGCCCACCATCCCCTGACGCATCGACACGCACAACTGTTGTCTCAGGTGAAGAAAGCGCGTGTCCAGGGAACGATCGACAGGTTCGTTAGTGCATCCTGTGAGCACGGCGCTCACATCTTTCTCGTCGACCAAGTCCACGGTGATTCTTTCTTCCGGATCGATCCATTCCCTGATCACCGCATGTTTCGCCGCGCTGTCCATTTCTTCTCCTTTTTCCAATGAGTCAGCAGCAGTCAGTTGGTCACTCGCGAATGCAAGACCGCTTCGGCTGGCTGAACGTAAGGCAGGAGCGTCAGCTGCTGTGCATCTTTTTTTACGACCAAGATCGCAATCGCCCCGCGCAGCGCATCCGTCAGAGAATGCGTCACGATGGGATAGGCGCCCTCTGCCTCCACGACGACGTCCAAAATGGCCCCTCCGGCAGGCGGCACGACATAGGTTTGCACGCCCCTCAAGTGGTTCGCGGGATTACCGCTCGCCCACACGTCATCCCAGATCTCCGCAATGGGATGCAGGGCCGAGAAGTTATTCGGCCCGCCGTTCACGAAATAAAACCGCACCCGCTCGCCGGGTTTGGCCTCCAGCGCTTTGCCGCCGGTAACCATCGGATGGTACTTAAAGATCCCGCCGTTGAAGATGACGTGGTCATATTTCCGGTCGAACATTCCCTGCACGTCATTCGGGTTGTGGAAGAGTTCCGTCTGCACCAGCACGTACTCGCGGTCGGCTTTGGGCATCGCCTTCGGGTTCTTGGGGTCCACAATGATCACACCGATCATGCCCCGTGCGATATGCTGGATCATAGGTGGCGCCCCACAATGGTAGGCAAACACCCCTGGCTTCTTGGCCACAAAGTCGTAGGTGAGGCTTTCGCCCGCATTGATGGCTCGATAGTTCTTAAAAAAGTCAGTTTCGGCCGCATGAAAATCCATGGAATGCGGGTAGGTGTTGGTTTTGAGATTGTGGAGGGTGAAATGAACGGTATCGCCTTCCGTCACCCGCACGACGGGGCCAGGGAATTGCCCGTTATAGGTCCAGGCCTTGTATTTAGTGCCTTGCCCGTCAATCACGACTTCTGTTTCGATGGCGGTGAATTCCACGTTGACGGTCCTGGCGACTGCCGGAGAGTAGCCTGCTGACACCAGAACAATGCCGACTGTCAGACCAATCCCAAGAGGCACCTTTGTGACGGTCGCCTGTGAAGACCCATTCTTTGGGCACATTTTCTTCTCTCCTTTTTCGCGATGATTCCCCAATTCATTAATGAATGCGCCCTGCCTCGTGGGCATCATCTGGACTGGCATTCTGAATTGAATGGGGCCTTCTTCTTTCACGGGATTTACGACCGCAACACCATAGCCATGGCGACGAGAAAACCAGCCGTCAGGACCATCAGTACAATCAGCCACCAAAGACGGTCTGACTGTGAAACCCTTTGCGCTGCTGTGTTGATCATGGGGCTGCAACCCTGACGGCGTAGACGCCCGGACCTTTTCTCGATAGGAGCAACTGGCCAGTCCGGCTTAACCGATCAACCGCCAGGAAGACCTGGTTCCACGTCAGACCTGGGCACTCCAGGGCGAGTTCTTCAATCAAGCAGCCAGGAGAGCGGGATACGGTCTCAATGATCCGATCCTCTATGGTCTGTTCATCGACCATGGCTCGTCCTTCACTATTTCCTCTCACCAGCGTGTCCCAAGAGACTCTCGGCTTCATGGGGTCCTCCTGTAGTGCAAGGTTGACGATAAGACTTGGAGCCAGACCACCTCGTCATTTCCTTACCGGAACTCGCCAGCGAGGAACACGAGTGCCACAAGGCCGAGGACGAGGCTGGAGACGCCTCCAATGCTGATGACGAAAAGCCACCAGGCCATTTCCTGAAGGATTCTTGACCCGATTGCACCACTGTATCCGCTTATGTATTCCTGTCGCATGGTGGCCTCCCTCAAGTCAGGCAACGCTGTGTCGTACCCACCGCATCAAATACCGAGCGCGATGACCTCGTACTCTTTTCTGGCTGTCTTAGGCCATCGTTTCGCAAGGCTGGATAAGAGTGACCTCCGTTCAAGCCGGTGCCGGATGATTCCCGGTTCCACCACCTCCCCGCAGTTCACGCACCGCCAGGCGCGGAGCCAGAAATCTTCCCCGCCGTTCAGCAGATCAATGTAGTAATCCGCCACCATCAGTCCATGGCACCGTCGGCAAGTCATAGCGGCATCTCCTTGGTTGTCTGCCGCTGATGCTAGCCTACATTGTAGGCGAGGCAAACTAGGCAGAACCCTGGTTGGGAAGGGGAAAGTCCCTCGGTCGGCGAAGGGACAGCAAGAAGAGTGCGGGACTGCTTACAGGGACACGAGACCGTGGGTGATGGCGTACTTCGTCAACTCGGCGGTCGTATGGAGGTCCAGCTGCGCCATGATCCGAGACTTATGGAATTCCACCGTCTTGCTTGAAATCTTGAGGAGGCCGGCGATCTCCTTGATCGAGCGCCCCTCCGCGACAAGCTGGAGCACCTCGCGCTGGCGGGGGGACAACTCCCCCAGTTTCGGCGGGAGCCCAGGAGAAGGTGCCAGGAGAGGATGCAGGACATCTTTCGCAATCAGGGGCGACACATAATAGTGTCCCTTGAGGACCTCCTGAAGAGCGAGTGCGAGCTCTGACGCAGCAGACCGTTTGAGCAGGTATCCCGAGGCGCCGGCCCGGAAGGCTTCTGTGACAAAGGTGGGGTCCGCGTGCATGGTGAGGAAGACCAGCTTGACCTCCGGCATCAGCTTTTTCAAGCGGCGCATTGCATCGATGCCGTTCAGTAACGGCATCGAGATATCCAGCAGGATGAGGTCGGGATGAAGCCGTTGGGCTGCGTCCACCAGCGCCAGGCCATCTTCTACCGTGCCTACCAACTCGCACGTGCCTTCCAGCAGCTTCCGAAGGCCCTCCATCATGAGCGTATGGTCATCGGCCAAGAGCACGCGCGGCCGGCTCATGGTGTCTCCACAACGAGGGGAACCCTGACAAAGACCTGCGTTCCCTCCCCTGAACGCGAGTGTAAGGAGAACGCTCCGTTCACCTGCCGGACACGCTCCTCCATGCTCACGAGGCCCAGGCTCCTCTTCTGTCTCGACGCCAGAACGGGATCGAACCCGATCCCAGAATCGGCGATGCACAACGTGATGGCCCCTTCTAGGCCTTCGATCGTGACCGTGACCTCAGCCGCGCGGGCATGCGCGCCTACGTTCCGCAACGCCTCCTGCGCTACCCGGTACAGGCACATCGTCACATGTCTGGGGATTGAGTCAGGCAGCGCGCGGGCGATGAACGAGGCCTTGGTCCCTTCCTGCGCGGCGAAGTTCTCCACGTAGGCTCGAAGGGCCACTTCCAACCCCAATTCATCCAACACCATGGGATGGAGCGCATAGGCCAGCCCATGGACGTCATCAGACAGATGCGCCACCTGCGTGCCGATCATCCGCAGTTCCTCGCGGATCAGGTCTGGGGCGGAGGGCAGAGCCCGTTCAAGGTTCTCCAGCCGGAGCGCCATCGCCGCCAGTCGCTGGTTCACATCGTCATGAAGGTCGCGCGCGATTCGCCGCCGTTCCTCTTCCTGAGCCGTGAAGAGTTGGGCCGTAAGCGCCCTGAGCGCCTCATGATTCTTCTCGATCTCAGAACGGCTTTTCTCCAACGCCTCTTCCGCCCGCTTGCGCTCAGTAATGTCGCGCACGAAGGCGCTGAACGTAACCGCTTCGCCTGATCGCAGAGGTGAAATTGCCAGTTCTACGGGAAACTCGTGCCGGTCGCGATGACAGGCTGTGATCTCAATCCGCTTGTTGAGCAACGGTCCCTCGCCTGTGGCCAGATAGCGCTTGAGTCCCTTCGTGTGCGCTTCCCGATATTGGGGAGGAATGACCATTTCGCTCAAAAGGTGCCCGACCGCCTCTTCGCGGGACCAGCCGAAGATGCTTTCGGCCATGGGGTTCCAGTCTTTGACCACACCCTCGCCATCCATCACGATGACTGCATCGAGGGCGGTGTTGACGATCAGACGCGTCCGCGCTTCGCTCTCGTGCATCGATGCCTCAGCCGATATCGCGTGGGTTGACTCTTCCCGCGCAGACGCCCATTCTTTCCTCAGGCGAACAGTGGTCCACATCAGGAACCCGAGCATTGGCACGAACACGAAAAAGCCGGCCGCGCCCAGCTTCCACAGGAAAGCGTGAATGGGCGCCAGGATGTCGCTCCGGTCCATACGGACCAGGACCGCCCAGTGCAGGCCCGAAAACTGCCCATAGCCCCTCGTAGAAGCATAGCCCGTCACAACGGAGACGTGCCGACGCAGATGCTGCTCCTCGATATAGCCTGGCTGAGCCGAGGCGCTCAACAGCGCCGACGGGAGCCCGAGCAGTTTGAGATTGACCTGGTCTTCCGGATATAGGACCGAATTGGCGATGATGTCTCCATCGCTATTCAAGAAATGGCATTCGATCCTCGAACCGGGACCGGGCCGGATCTGGAGAGCCTCGACGGTCTGCTTGATCACATCTTCCTCCATCACGGGAAGCGACACGCGCGAGGTCACGGTGCCGAGAAACTCGCCGCGCGGGCCGAGAATGGGAGCTGTGAAGGCGATCGCCATGACGCCGCCTGAGGCCTCAGAGGGCTGCGCATCTTGCACGTGGATGCCGCCCCTCTCGCGGACCGTCTTGAACCAGCCCATCTGGCTCTGGTCTCTCCCTATGCTGTCCGGATCTGTCGCCGCGACGATCCGTCCCTGCGCATCTGTCACGCCCAGCCAGAGGTAGTAACGGTAAGCCGCCTTTATGGTCTGGAGGAACGTGATCTTGGCTGCTGCGTCACGCCCTTGGAAGACGTGCGCCCGTGCCATGATCTGGATGTCGCCGTAGCGCTCGTAGAGGATACGGTCGAGCTTATCCGCAATGTCGACAGCCGCCAACGCCAGGCTTCCCCCCGTCGCGGCGATCAGGTGTTGCTCGACCTTTTGGAGGGCGACGAACCCTATCACAAGGGTCATCAGCACGAACATGACGATGATGACTGGCAACGAGGCGTATGGTCGGCTGTCCTTCCCATCAGGCATGGGCCACTACCTTACTCGCCACCTGGCACAACTGAACTGCCCCCAGTTGTTTTACCACACTGAATGTTAGTCATGCGCTCAGAGCACCTGGACTGGTTTACAGGGAGCAGGTCAGAACTGACTAGAGGCTGGTCGGGAACTTCATCTGAAGGTCCCCTAACCGTTTCCGTAGGTGTAGGAGGATACCAAGAACCTGACTCGGCAGCAACGCCAGGTACCACTAGAATCCGCTGTAGACGTTCATCGAAGAATTCATCAATGCTCGTATCAACGCCCATGGAACGCCCCTCTCTTGCGAAGGCGGATTGAGCATTGCCCCAGCCTAAAGGCAAGGCTAGGCCGCCTGCCGTGGCCTGTCAAGCGTGGTCTAGGCGGGGAAGATTCAGTGAAGTCCCAAGGCTGGCAGACTTAACGGCCCTTCAAGAACGGCATGATCCTGGGGAGCGTGTGCTGTGGTGCTGGTGGAGGCATGTACTCAACAAGCGGCTGCGGATGGTACGGGAAGGACTGTTCTCGGCTGAGAAGGGCCTGCGGGCCCGGGTAGTAATTGTAATAGAACTCCGGGAAATAGCGGTTGGGATCGTAAACGCGTGGGTGATCAGGAATCCGGAATGTCACGCATGCGCCGGGGTTCTGCTCGCCGACGGTGATGAATTCTGAGCCGTTGGGGTGGTGGCAGCGCCAGACTTCGGCTTGTGCATGCGTGGCGCTCAAGAGGGCGACTGTGAAGCACAGAAGAAGGGAAGCCCCGATTCGAGACATGGTCGACTCCGCACTCTATCTAGCGATGCCCTCCGTGCCCTCCGCCGTGGCCTGGGGAGTGGGTCACCGCTCCATGCGAAGTTGACTGCCCATGGTGGTGGCCGTGATGGTGGCGTGGATGACCCGGGATGAACGGGAACCCGAACCCACCTGAATATGGATAGTAGGGATACAAGTAGTCGGAAGGCCCTTGCTCGCCACCCGCTGCGGTGTATGGCTCGGTAATCTCACGCGGAGTCTCCGGCGGAGCGGGCGGTTCCGCCACTGGCATTGGCTGGTAGGGAACGACGTCGGGCAGCGTTGTCGTCGAGGAACTCGGCACAGAGTTGAAAACGGCCGATCCCTCGTACTTCTGGCACGTGCGAGGGTCCTTCAGCCAGTTGGTGAAGAGGTCTGGCCCCCCTGCCTGGTGGCAGCGCCAGATTTCGGCTTGTGCATGCGTGGCGCTCAAGAGGGCGACTGTGAAGCACAGAAGAAGGGAAGCCCCAATTCGAGACATGGTCGACTCCGCACTCTATACCTTAGCACAGGTCAAGCACTTCGTGTGAAGGCTTAAGTGGGGAAGAGAAAAAACGGGGTCAGGCACATTTTCTCGGAAGAAAATGAGCCAGACCCCTCCTTCAACCGATGCATGAACCTTGTGACTCCAATTATCTGAATTGCTGGGCGACCTCAGACCAATCTTTTGGCCTGACGGTCTGCTCAGGCCATTTCTCCTGGGACGCGACGGTCGGAGCCGCCACGGCTTGCCGCTTGGTGTCCGTCAGCGCCTTCGCCTCCTCAGCAGTCTCCACGATTCCTCCCCTGATGTTCGTCCATCCCTCTCGCTTCCAACGCTCCAGCTCTCGCGCCAAGCTCATCGGACCAGGCTTGACCAGGATGATGGGACCCCGCGGTAGCCTGTGTAACTCCGTCCATTCGCGTAGCTGAGGCAGCTCCAGACGGTCGCTAGCGGTCATATAGATCAGGTAGGCCCGCCGGTCAAGCTCTTTCAACGCCTGGACAGCCCCGGCTTCGGGAGTCGGCCGTTGGTCGCCGGAGCGAGGCAGGGGTATCTCCAGGCCGGGGGACCGGGAACGAGCGACCAGGGCGTTGAGCGACACGAGCACGATCGCGCGCCGGCGGTCCCAGACAAAGAGCCTGGCCGTCGCCTCGGATGCCGCGGCCCGCGGACTTCCCGCCAGCGCGATCACCACCGTGCTTGCACCAACGCGTCGAGGCACGACGGACAGCAGCGCACGCCCGTCGCCG
>VBOF01000048.1 GCA_005877855.1 Nitrospirota bacterium
CGTGAGATGGAGAAGCTGGCGGCCTATGTGGCCCCCAACACGCGCGTGACGGCGGCAGACGTCGAGGCCGTGCAGGGCGCGGACACAGGCGGCTCGGTGCACGACCTCATCGATGCCTTACAGCGCAGAGATCGCGCAGGCTCATTGCGGTTTTTGGGCAAGGTCCTCGACGCTGGTGAGCCTCCGCTTAAAGTGCTTGGCTTCCTCGTAGCCTGCTGGCGGAACATGTGGAGAGCACGGAAGTTCTCGGAGGAAATGCTCCGCGACTTCGAGCTGTTCCGAGAGACCGACTCTCGCTTGAAAGGCGGAGGCGGGGGCCGCCGGAAGGAACGGCTTGAGATGGAGCGCCTGGCTCTGAAGCTCTGCCGGGGCGTCGGGCGGCCTACGCCGTCACGCCCTTTCGCATCTGCGCGGTAAGGCGGGACAGCTTGCGGGAGGCGGCGTTGCGATGGATGACGCCTTTGGATGCGGCGCGTTGCAAGGCCCGCGAGGCTTCGCGGAGCAGTTCCGTCGCTTGGCCGGTCTGCTTCTGCTGGACGGCGGTCTGCAGCTTCTTGATCACGCCCTTGACGCCGGACAGCACCGCACGGTTCCGGGTCCGCCGTTTCAGGGCCTGGCGGGCGGCCTTCAAAACATTCCTATGGACAACCGGCATGGTAAAGGCTCCTTTGTAAGACAGAGCATGACTGCTACCACGGCGTTTGCTCCGAAGTCAAGGCACGCGGATGGCGATTGAGCCCCGCGAGCGGTTGATCCTCGCCCTGGACGTGCCGTCGGCCGAGGAGGCGAAGCGCCTCGTCGACCGCGTGCGGGACGCGGTGGCGTGCGTGAAGATCGGCCTGGAGCTCTTCACGGCGGCCGGGCCCGACATCGTGCGCTGGGCCCTCGCGCAGCGCAAGCGGGTCTTCCTCGACCTCAAACTGCTCGACATTGGAGAAACGGTGAAGCGGGCCACAACGGCGGCCGCTGAGCTCGGCGTGACGTTTCTCACCGTTCACGCCACCGGCCAGACCGTGCGGGCAGCCGTCGAGGGCCGTGGCCGGAGCGCGATGAAGGTCCTGGCCGTGACGGTGCTGACGAGCTTCAATCACGCGGACCTGCGGGAGATGGGTATCGTGGAATCCGTCCACGACACGGTCCTGAAGAGGGCGCGCTTGGCGATCTCGTCGGGCGCCGACGGCGTTGTGGCCTCCGGCGTCGAGGCGGCGATGATCCGGGTGGAACTGGGGAAGGATCCGATCGTCGTGATCCCCGGGATCCGTCCCGTCGGTGCCTCGCATGACGACCAGGCCCGCGTCACGACGCCGGCCGGTGCCATCGCTGCCGGCGGAGACTACCTCGTCGTCGGGCGACCCATTCGCGATGCCGCCGATCCCGCGGCAGCCGCCCGGGCCATTCAGGCCGAAATCGAAGCGGCCTTGACACGCAGAGGATAGGTTGCGGGGCGCCCGCCGTGTTTGCTAGGATTCGACTCTCATCTTCATCAGACCGTAACGACTCTCCGCCAGGTGGTGGGTATAGCTCAGCTGGTTAGAGCGCCGGATTGTGGATCCGGAGGTCGGGGGTTCGAAACCCCTTACCCACCCCATTCAGCTTTTCCCGATGTCTGAGCCAGGCACTGTCCGACAGCAGATCGTGCAGGCGATCACCGGGACGCGCTGCTCGGCCCGGGACCTTGCCCATCGCCTGGGCATTCCCGAACGGCAGGTTGAAGAACATCTCGCGCACATCGTCAAGTCGGTGGCCGCGGCTCGACAGGGCCGGTTTCGTCTTGAGCCGTCCACCTGTCAGCACTGCGGTTACGTCTTTCGCGGGCGCACCCGCCTGACCAGGCCCAGCCGGTGCCCGAAATGCCGCAGTGAAGCGATCCTCGAGCCGCGGTTCGGCATAGACCCCTAGTCCGCATTCGTATATGATGGCCTTGTTTGGCAAGCTCAGGGAGGAAAGCGCATGCGAAAGGCCGCCTCGCAGAAATCACGGCACAAAGACAATAGCGCACATCCACTGGTCGGCGTGATCATGGGCTCCAAATCCGACTGGGAGACGATGGCCCACACCGCCGAGACGCTGGAGAAGCTGGACATTCCGTTCGAGGTGCGCGTGGTCTCGGCCCACCGCACGCCTGACCAGCTCTTCGAGTACGCCGGTTCGGCCGAGCGGCGCGGGTTGGAAGTGATCATTGCGGCCGCCGGGGGCGCGGCCCACCTCCCGGGGGTCACGGCGGCGAAGACGGCCTTGCCGGTCCTGGGGGTTCCGATGGAGTCCCAGGCGTTGAAGGGACTCGACTCGCTGCTCTCCATGGTGCAGATGCCGGCCGGCGTCCCGGTGGGTACCTTGGCGATCGGGCGAGCCGGAGCGGTGAACGCCGCGCTGTTTGCGGCGGCGATTCTGGCGAATAAATATCCGAAGGTCCGCGAGGCGCTGTCCCGCTATCGCAAGGTCCAAGCGGAGGCGGTGCTGGCCCAGCACGATCCGCGCAAGGCTGGCTGAGCTATCGGCTGAGGGTCCACAGCGTGCCGGCGAGACCGTCCACGACACGGGCCAGCGCGTCGTAGTTCACTTTCTCCGGCGTGTCCTGCCCTGTGTGGTAGTGCGGGTACCGATACAGCGCCGTATCGGTGACCATGAGTGCGGGATAGCCCTGCTCCCAGAAAGAGCCGTGGTCGCTCCATTCCACCCCCGGCACCCACTCGAACGTCGCGATCGATTCCGCCGGAAAGGGCGTGACCTGTCGAAACGACTCGACGGCCTGACGCAGGAGTGGTCGCGAGGCGAAATTTGACACGAACAGGACGAAGTTCCCCCGGTCTGGATAGAAGAGCCGGTATAGGGCAGACGGGAACGGGAAGGCCTGGCTACCGGGCGCCTCGCTGTAATAGCCGAGGGTTTCGAGCGAGAGCATGGCGCGAATCCGGTCCCCACGGGTGTGCGCCTGCCTTGCGTACACGCGGCTGCCCATCAGGGCCGTCTGGAACTGCGGCGGCTCCTCGTTCACGAAGGCCACGAACCGCACGGTCTTGCCAAGGTCCCTGGCGGCCGCCAGTCGAGACAGCTCCAGCAGCGCGGCGATGCCCGTCGCGTTGTCGTTGGCGCCGGGGCTCCCGATCACCGAATCATAGTGCGCGCCGATGAGGATGATGTCGTCCGGATGCTCTCGCCCGCGGCGGGCAATTTCCAAATTCTCCCAGGTGTCCCGGCCCATGGCGTACTCATGCCGCGTCACGGTGTACCCCTGGTTGCGCCAGGCCTGTTCGATGTAGGCGGCCGCGCGGCGCAGGGCCTGGGGGCGAAACGTGTTCCGCTCGCCGATCTCGCCGGCGAGCGCCTGCACGTGTGCCCTGAGCATGTCGGGCGGGGTTGTCACCGGCGTCCTTGCCTCCTGGCTGGATGGGCTCGTTGCGAGCCCTGTCGCGAGCAGCACGATCACAAGGAGGAAAAGTGGGGTCAGAGTCCCTTTTCCCAGCTCTTTTTCGCCCATCCTAGAACGAATAAGTGGACTCTGACCCCACTTTTCCACCTGCACGCATCGCGGCACAGGCGCAATGTAGGCGTGACCTGGCGGCCCATTCAAGGTGGCGGGTCGAATTGACAGAGGCGGCGCTCTGGAGGTAACGTGCCGCGAACTCCCTGACTACCGTGTGAGCACCCTACCAACTGCCGCTTCCTGGCCTCACGGCGTCACGCCCTACCAGTGGCTGGTCCTGTTCGTGGCCTGGCTCGGCTGGGTCTTCGATTCCATGGACGCGACGATCTACGCGCTGGTCCTCCATCCGGCGTTACACGATCTGCTCCAGGTTGCGTCGGGCGGCGCGCCAGTCAGCGACAGCGACATCGGCTGGTACGGCGGCATTGTCTTCTCTATCTTTCTGGTCGGCTGGGCGATCGGCGGGGTGCTGTTCGGCGTCGTGGCCGACTACGTCGGACGGACCAAGACCTTGATCGCCACGATCCTCATCTACGCCGTGTTCACGGGTATGGCGGCCCTCTCGCAGGACTGGTGGCATCTGGCGATCTATCGGTTCCTGACGGCGCTGGGGACCGGCGGGGAGTGGGCGGCCGGCGCGTCGCTGGTGGCCGAGGTCTGGCCGGAGGAGAAGCGCGCCAAGGCGGCCGGCATCTTGCAGTCAGCCTGGGCAGCGGGGTTCTTTCTCGCGGCCCTCTTCAACCTGCTCCTGCGCGGATACGGCTGGCGGGTCCTGTTCGTGGTGGGCGTCGTGCCGGCCATCGTGGCCTTCTTCGTTCGTCTGTGGGTCAAGGAACCGGAGCGCTGGGTGACGGCGCGCAAGCAGGAACTGGCCTCGGGGACCGGTCACCGGCTCAAGATCGTCGAGCTGTTCCAGGGCAGCCTGCGCCGTCCGACGCTCGTCGGATCGGTCTTGGCGTTTGTGGCCGTCTTCGGACTCTGGGGCGCGACGAATTGGACGCCCACCTTGATCGGGGCCCTACCTGACATGCGGGGCTTGGACGCCAGGGCGCTGGAGCAGTACAAGAGCTATGCCATCATGGCGCTCAATGTGGGTGCGCTGATCGGCTATCTCAGTTTCGGGGTGCTGGCGGATCGCTTCGGGCGGAGACCCGTCTTCGCGCTGATGTGTGCGGGTAGCCTCGTGATGGTGCCGGTGACGTTTCTGACGCCGCACGCATACGTGCACGTGCTGCTGCTGCTGCCCCTGCTCGGCTTTTTCAACAACGGGATCTTCAGCGGGTTCCCCATTTATTTTCCGGAGCTCTACCCGACCCGCATCCGTGCGACCGGTGCGGGCTTTTGCTTCAACGCCGGGCGCGTGCTCGCCTCGGGCGGTCCGTTCCTCACAGGCTATTTGGTGACGTCGTTGGGCAGCTTCGGCCGCGCGGCCAGCGCCGTCGCCCTGATCTATCTCGTGGGTCTGCTGATCTTGCCGTTGGCGCCGGAAACGAAAGGGCAGCCCCTGCCGGAGTGAAAGGTCGGGGGTTATCCCCTGGCGGTGCGCTCGTACACCTTGGCGTCGATGAAGAGATGAAGCAAGGCGGAGTCCACC
>VBOF01000049.1 GCA_005877855.1 Nitrospirota bacterium
TTGCGCTGGATATCACCGAGCAGAAGCGATTGGAAGAGCAACGCGAGCGACTCATTGAGGAGCTGCGAGATGCCCTCACTCATATTAAAACTTTGCGAGGTTTGTTGTCGATTTGTGCTGCCTGCAAAAAGATTCGCGACGACCACGGATCTTGGACGCAAATCGAACAGTACATCCGCGCCCATTCGGAAGCGCAGTTTTCCCATGGAATTTGCCCTGAATGCCGGCAGAAGCTGTATCCGGAATTGTCCTCTTCGTCTTAGGCCAGTCCGCTCATCCCTAGGTCGTTTCTCAAGGTTATACCGAGTTCGGGCATCCTGCTTTCGTTTCAGACCCCCTACTTTCGTTGCATTGCCAAAGACTCCGCACGGTGGCATGGTAATGGGTCTTTTGACATCCTGGGTGTAATAGGAGGTTCAGGCCATGGGTCCACGCCACACGATCACCGTATTTGCCGTCAGCCTAACGCTCATCCTCGCCTTCGGCGGCTGCTCGCAGTCCCCCGAAGCCAAGAAGGCGAAACACCATGAGCGCGGCCTAGCCTATTTTGAGAAAGGGCAGTACCAAGAAGCCGTGATCGAGTTCAAAAATGTCGTCCAGATCGAGCCGAAGGATGCCGACGCCCACTACCGTCTCGCCCTGACCTATCTAAAAATCGGTGGCCTCCCCTATCTGCAAGCGGCATTCGGCGAGCTGACCAAGACCGTCGAGTTGGACGCTTCAAACCGGGACGCCCAATTCAAGCTCGGCGAAATGTATTTGCTTAGCAACGAACCTGCCAAGGCGCGCGAGCGAGCAGACGTCATACTCGCATCAGCTCCCAAGGATGCCGACGGCCTGATCCTGCGGGGCCAGAGTCTCATCAGCGAGAAGGAGTTTGAGCAAGGCATTGCCGATCTCAAGAAAGCCATCGAAGCAGATCCGCAGAATACCCGCAGCTACCTGAATCTGGCCGCAGCCTACCTTCAGAAGAAAGATACCGCTGCCGCTGAGGCCACCTATCAGCAAGCACTAAAAGCCGATCCGCGCTCAGTCGAGGCGCGGGTCGCCTTCGGCGACTTCCGCCTCTTCTCCGGCAAGCCTGATGAAGCCGAGACCGAATACAAGCGCGCGTTGGACGTCGAGCCCAACAACGAGGGGCTACACCTGAAGCTCGCCGGCTTCTACCAGGTCACGGGCAGATGGGCCGAAGCGGAGGCAGTGTACCAGAAGCTGGCCACACTCAAGCCCAAGGACGAGAAGCCCCAGATCCAGCTAGGAGACTTTTATACGTATCTTGGCCAGCGCGAGAAGGCGTTGGCGAGCTACACACGCGCAACCGAGATCAATCCCACATCCGTGCCGGCCAGAAACAAACTCATTGCCCACTATCTCGACACCGGTAAACTGGCAGAAGCCGAGGGGCTGGTGAAACCCATCCTTGAGAAAAACAAGAAAGATTTGGATGGGCGGTTCTTCGATGCGCGTTTGCGGCTGGCTCGAGGGAAGTCAGAAGAAGCCATCGAGTTGCTGCAGAGCGTGATTAAGGACGAGCCCAAGTCCGCGCCGGCCCACCAGTTCCTCGGCCTTGCCTTCGCGGCGAAAAACGACTCGGCGCAGGCCCGCCGCGAGCTGGGTGAGGCAGTGAAACTGGACCCGAACGTGACGGATGCCAGGACCGCTCTGGCGGCCATCCACCTGGTCGAGGGTTCATCCGACCTTGCCATCGAGCAGGCGCAGGCGGCCCTCCGCCTAGATCCACGGAACATGGTAGCGAACCGTATTGTAGGCGACGCCTACCTCCGCAAAGGCGACCTTGCCAAAGGCAAGCAGGCCTTCGAGGCGATCGCGAAAGCGGTGCCAGAGGATCCGCTCAGCTTCTACCGCCTAGGCCTTATCGCCCGCGCCGAAAAGAAGGACGCAGAGGCGCTGGCCTATTTCGAGCAGGCGCTAGCCGCCAATCCCAACGTCATCGAGCCGCTCGGTCAGATCGCGTCGATACGCCTTTCACAGGGCAAGCCGAACGAAGCCATAGACCGGGTCACCCGGCAGTTGCAGGCATCACCCAACAACCCACTCATTTACAACTTGCAGGGCCAGCTCTGGCTCCAGGCCAAGGACGTCGAGCGGGCTGAAGCGGCCTTCAAGAAGGCCATCGAGCTGAACGATGCGCTCCCCATATCGTATATGAACTTGGCCGGTCTGTACCTTCGCACGGGCAAGGTGAACCAGGCAGTCCAGGAATATGAAGCTGCTCTGGTGAAAAACCCGAAGCTGATGTCAGCGCAGGTACTCCTGGGAATGATCCACGTGCAACAAAAGGAATACGTGAAGGCCAAGGCCAGATTCGAAGAAGCCTTGAAGCTCGACCCCAAATCCGCCCCGGCGGCCAACAATTTGGCCTGGATTCTTAGCGAGCAGGGTGGAAATATTGACGTCGCCTTAAACTACGCTCAGGCGGCGCGCGAGCAACAGCCGGAAGAACCCAATATTGCGGACACCCTTGGCTGGATCTACTACAAGAAAAACGCCTATCTCCGAGCCGCCACGCTACTCAAAGAGGCAGCCGAGAAGCTCCCTGACAACCCGATCGTCCAATACCACTACGGCTTGGCCCAGCGGAAAAACGGCGATGTGGCCGGCGCCAAGAAGAGCCTTCGTGCCTCCCTGAAAATCAGTCCGAGCTTCCCCGGAGCCGACGAAGCTCGGAAAGTGCTAAAGGAGTTGTAACAAAAAGGCCGACCCGATCTCTCCAATCGGGCCGGCCCCCAAATTGCGAACCGTAAGAATTTAGAAGCTTAGACTTGCGTGCCCTTCCGCCTCGCTCGCTTCCAGAGGCCCAGACCGGCCAGACCGGAACCCAGGAGGAGCAGCGAGCTTGGCTCGGGGACGGCGGGGGCTGGGGGGTCCAGGAAGAAGGTTTCGTGTCCGCCCTGGACGTTCGTCGTGCTTGCCGATAACCCAATCCGATCCGCTGCCACAATACCACTTGCAGCAAACAACGCTGCCTCGGTCGTACTCAGTTTGAAGACGAAGCCCGACTTTCCCGTCCCCAAATCTACGGCCAGGTATGATTTGCATACGGTTGCGTCACACGATGCGGTAAATTTAGTTGCGCCGGTGACCCCATTGTAGACCGTCAGGACGAGCGTATTGAGGGTGAGGTTATTGTTGTTATTGCCGGGCTCGACCGGGTTAAAGACGACACGAAGCGTAGTCCCCGTCAGACTGCCCACAGGGACCGTTTTCGTTTGAGAATTGCCCGTTTGTTCGTCCCCGCCTAACGTGCCGCCAATGACTCTCAAGGGGTCTAATGGAGTCGAATTGAGCGTCCCTCCTGGACATCCGCTCGTATTCCGACCCACACATCCCTGATCACTCGTGTTATTACCCTGTTTTTGGATGGTCAGGACCGTGTCAACGGCGCCAAGCCCCGTCCCTGTTATATCGATTGTGCTGTCGAAGATCAGAGTCGCTGAGGCTGGGTCAAAAGGTGCAGACCCGAACAGAATGATCAACGCGAACAGGAAAGAATAGGCCATTCCTCTAGTCATTGTGTGTACCCTCCGTGTGACGTTTCATCTCTTCCTTAGACTAGAGCAAGACCGCTGCCATATCTAAACCCTTTTGAGTTTCCATCACTTCCAGATCATCAGGTAAGAATGAGAGGGTTACCTGTCAAAGCTTCCGTCAGTACGGATACACCGAGCGGTGAAGACGGTGAGCGAGGCGAGAGGGAAAATCGGGAACAAATATATGACAATCCAATAGCTTACAGAGATGGTGCCTCTCGCGAACGCTTAGAAGGGTGAGTTACCGCTGTCAAGTTTTCCGTCACCGGGGATTGGCCAGGCCATGCTTGCCGATCAGGTCGTGGAGGGCCTGCCGGGAGATGCCGAGCTGCTCGGCCGCGCGGCTGATGTTGCCGTTTTCGGCGAGGAGCGCCCGCTGGATGCACTCCTTTTCGAGTTGCGCGCGGGCCTCTCGAAGCGTCCGCTGATCCGCAGCGGGCTCGCCGCCCGGCAGGTCGAGGTCCGCCGGCTCGATCGTGGGACCGGCCGCCATCAGAACCGCCCGTTGGATCTTATTTTCCAGTTCCCGCACATTTCCCGGCCAGGCATGGGCCTGAAGAGCCTGAACGGCGGCGGGCGAGAAGCCTTTGACCCGCTGATTTAAGTCATTAGACACGCGCTGTGCAACCGCCCTGGCCAGCAGCAACACATCCTCGCCGCGCTCCCGTAACGGCGGGATCGCAATCTCCACCACGCTGAGTCGATAGAAGAGATCTTCCCGGAAGCGTCCGCTGGCTATCGCCTCACGGCAATCCACGTTGGTTGCGGCGAGCACCCGCGTGTCCACCCTGATCAGCTCCCGCCCGCCGACGCGCTCGAGCTGGCCGTCTTGCAGGAACCGCAGCAGCTTTACCTGGAGGGGCAGGGACATCTCGCCGATTTCGTCAAGGAAGAGGGTCCCGGCCTGCGCGTACTCGAGCTTCCCTTTCTGCTGGCGATGCGCCCCGGTAAACGCGCCCTTTTCATGCCCGAAGAGCTCGCTCTCAAGGAGCGTCTCGGGAATCGCCCCGCAGTTAATGGTCACGAACGGACCGTCCTTTCTCGCGCTCAACGCATGAATCGCCCGTGCGACCAGCTCCTTGCCGGTGCCGCTCTCCCCGGTAATCAGCACGGATACCTCGGTTGAAGCGACGCGCCGGACCGCCTCGAACACCTGCCGGATCCCCGGGCTCTGGCCGAGCATCCTGCAGAAGGTCCCATCGGTTGGCACCTGGTGGGACCGCCGCAGGGCTTCCTCCAGCGTGGCCATGTGATGAGCCCGCTCCAGGATCACTTTCAACGCTTTGAGGTCGGCCGGCTTCGAGACGTAATCCCAGGCTCCCCGCTCCACGGCTTCGAGCGCGACAGCCTGTTCCCCGTTGCCGGTGACCACGATCACCTTGGTCCCGGGGTTGAACTGGAGAATCTCGCGCAACGCCGCCAGCCCCTCAGACGCCGAATCCGCCGCCGGCGGCAGGCCGAGGTCCAGCAGCACGAGTTGCGGCGCCTCGCGCCGCACAGCGGCCATGGCCGAGCGCCGGTCGCCGGCTTCCGACACGGCGTAGTCCGAACTCAGCGCCCACTTCATCTGCTCACGAATTTCGGCGTCGTCCTCGACGACGAGGAGGGCCGGGTCAGCTTTGGGTGTAGTTCGCATGGTTCCCCCTGCTGGTACTCGAAGCGATGGATGGTCCGGCCGTCGATGCGACCGGTAATTCGATCCTCACTCTGGTCCCCCGCCCCACCTCACTCTCGACGTGGATCGTGCCGCGATGGGCTTCGAGGATCCGTTTGCATTGAAACAGTCCGATACCCAGTCCGCCTTCCTTGGTAGTCCGAAACGGCTGGAACAGCGTCCGGAGC
>VBOF01000050.1 GCA_005877855.1 Nitrospirota bacterium
TACTTCGGGGCCCGCCTGGTGAGGGCTGGCGTGGACTGCATGTTCCTGTTGCGCCCCAGGACGCTTGCCGCGGTCAAGCAGAAGGGCTTGACCGTCCATAGCGTGGATGAATCCTTCACCGTTCATCCGGCGGCCGGCAGCGATGCCCGCGCTCTGTCAAAGGCCAGTCTCGTGATCCTGTCCGTCAAGCGCTATGATCTGGACGAAGTCATCGAGCAACTCCGGCCGGTTCATTTCGCCAACGCGACCGTGCTCACCTTGCAGAACGGGGTTGACGCCGAAACGCGTATCTTGGAGCTCGTGCCCAATGCCCAGTTGGTCGGCGGGGTCGCCTATATTTATGCCAGGATCGCCGAACCTGGCGTCATCGAGCATTATAAAAGAGGAAGCGTGGCGATCGGGACGTGGCTGCAGACGGCGGTTCCGGGCTCGCCGCAGAAAGAAGAACCCGAAATCCAGTCTGCGCCGGCAAAGGGCCCGTTTGCCAAGCTCGGCGAGATGCTGCGACAGACGGACCGCGTGACCACGCCGGTTGCGCCGACGCCGAGAGGCGCCACCCTGGCGGACATCAAAGTCCTCTTCGATCAGGCAGGCATTCCCTGCGAGGTCGTCGAGGACATCCGGCGGACGAAGTGGGAAAAGATGTGCTGGAATGTGGCCTTTAACCCCCTGACGGTCCTGCTCAACGACCGCGTCTCGAAGGCCCTCGCACATCCGGAGATGCGCGCCATGATCAAGCTGCTCGTCAAGGAAGCGGTCTCGGTTGCCCGAGCCGACGGGATGGAGCTCGAGCCAGACATCGCGGACAAGGTCGTTCAGTGGTCCGAGGAGATCCGCGACATTCACACTTCTATGTACGACGACTGGAAAGCCGGCCGGCGCACGGAGATCGACTTCCTCAACGGCTATCTCGTCCGGCGGGGAAGGGAACTGGGTGTTCCGACGCCGGTCAACGAGGCGGTGCGCGCCTTGATCAAGACCATCACCGAACCGGCCCCGCTGGGGTCGGCGCTTCTGTGGATCGAGGGCGCGGTCATGCAGTCGCTCGTCTTTGATCTCGACGCGCTCTCCAAGCTCCCGGTGAGTGACCAGGTGCGGGACGTGTCGGTCGAGGATCCCAGAGTGCGGGGCCAGGGCGTGCGGATCCGGGCGCTGTTGAATGTGGCGACCTGCCAGATCGGTGCGGACCATGTGACCTTCCACTCAGCCGATGGTCAGTACTCCGCCAGCCTCCATCTCAAGGAGGCCTCCGAGTCGGGTATCCTGATTTACAAACTGGATGGGCGCCCGTTGCCCAGGGAGGAGGGGGGACCGTTCCGCCTGGTCACCCCCTCTCTGGGCGACTGGGGTGCCAGCGTGAAGGGCCTGGCGCGCATCGAGTTTACCGTCGGGCCCGGCAAAGACACGCGCCCCGCTGTCTTATGATCCCTCCCAAAGAGCGCGGGGTGGGCCCCTACCGTATTCTCTTTATCTGCACCGGGAATTCCTGCCGGAGTCCCATGGCTGAGGGCATCGCCCGTCATTATGGGATGGGCCGTGTTCAAGTCGTGAGCGCTGGCGTCACGCCGTCTCCTCTCAACCCGCGGGCCGTCCAAGTAATGGCCGAAAAGGATATCGATATCTCCAAGCACGTTCCCAAAGGCTTGGACGAAGTTGTCATGGATGAAATCGACCTCGTCGTCACACTCTGCGACTTTGCCCAGACGCGTTGCCCGAGCGGGCTTCTCGCTCAACACCGCCTTCACTGGAGCATCAAGGATCCCACCGGAATGTGGGGGCCAGAGTGGCTTGTGCTGCGAGCCTACCGGAAGGTGAGAGACGAGTTGGACCAGCGCATCCGCAGCTTATTGTCAGCTCTTCAAGCACAGGCCAAGGGACTGTGAAACCAAGGGATTTCCCTTGACTTACCCGAAAGACCTACTTATAAGTAGGCCTGTGTATCTGTTTGTGACTGAGTGCCTTGCCTTAACCCTGAGGCTTTGATCTTGCGAGGGGCTCTAGCGTGTGGGACCGTTGTCTCTCTTTTAGCAGGTGGTTTCGCTCCTTCAGCCCATGCCCAGGAAGTCCCGCAGCCCCAGCAGGCCCAGTTTACAAATATCAATTATGCCAATGCTCCACCGACTGGGCCTTATCTGACTGCCCCTATCCTTCTTGAGGGTAACATCAAGCTGCTGGGTGCGCTCGTCCTCCACCCGCACTTCGGCGTTGCGGAAGGGGTCACGGATAACGTTTTCCGGCTGAGCCAGCCATTCGGTCGCCGCGAGCGAGATTCTATTACGACGTACGCGCCGGGGGTTCAGGCACAGCTCCCGTTTTTGGGGCGTCATAGGTTGATCGTCAATTACATGGCCAACATCGAGCGCCATAGCAGATTTCATCGGGATAACATCGAGGATCAGGACCGTACGGCGTACCTGTTGCTGGACTTCCCGGGCGGTCTTACCGTGAAGGGATTAGCCCAATGGAAAGACGGCCACGATCCTCGCGGGTCAGCCGTGGCGACTGCCGGCCCGGGGAGTGAGCCCAATAAGTGGTTTACGTCGACATACGGGGGAGAGGCCCAATTGGCCAGTCAGGCCTTTGCCCGTCTGCGGTTCACATCCACTCGGTGGGAATACATTGGCGTGAATGCCGGGTCTCGGGATGGAAGCGGTGTGGGTGATATCAATACCCGGAATCGGCTGGAGAATTATAGCGCGCTGGCACTCGGTGGCAGAGTAGCGCCGAAAACCTATCTCTTCGTCGAAGGCTCGGTCGCCCAAGCGATCTACGAAATCAACAAACCGCTTGATAGTGCGACCTATACTGGAGTTGTCGGTTATAAGTGGGAAGTCACGGGCAAGACGAAAGGAGAGCTCAAAGTCGGATGGTTGGAGAAGACCTTTGACCAGGCCAGTTCACCCGGATCAGGACATTTCAACGGATTGACCGTGGATGGGAACGTCTTGTGGCAGCCGCAAGAGCAGACCCGGGTAACGTTGTCGCTGTATCGTCAGACGAATGAGACAGCATTCGCTGACACACGGTTTTTCGTGAGCACAGGTGCGACCGTGATCTTGACCCATGCATTCACTAGGAAATGGCGGGCAACGGGTCTCTTAGGCTATAATCACGACCGATATTCTAATCCAGTGTTTTCCAATCTCGATGGCAAGACGGTGACCCGGGATGATAACTACGTAACGGCAGGGGTCGGTCTGTGGTATCAAGTACAGCCATGGCTTGGCATGCGTGTCACGTACACCTACACCGAACGTCTGTCGAACCTCGACAGCGTCCAATACAGTGCCAATACGGCCATGATCTCTGCGCAGGCACAGTTCTGATTCCGCATGGGTTCAGTGGTGTGTGGGAAATGCGACCATTGAGCATTCTCCTGCTTTTGTTTTCACTCCTCTACCCTGATCATCTCACTGCGGGGTCAAAATCAGATGAGACGCGGGGCGGTACATCCCACTCGCAGGGAACTACTCCCAACTCCAGTTACCGGCTAGGAGCCAATGACGTAATCAAGGTTCAGGTGTACGGGGAAGATGCACTGACAACCGAAACACGAGTCGGCGGCGACGGTAAAATCTCAGTCCCATTGCTGGGTGTCCTGGAAGTTAAAGGATTGACGGTCAAAGAAACTGCGGACCTGATCTCCAAGCGTCTCGCTGATGGCTTCTTGAAGAATCCTCGTGTCGTTATCTACATTACCAAGTACCGAAACTTTTTCGTTTCAGGGGAAGTCAAAAATCCTGGCGGGTATCCCTATGAAGAAGGACTCACTGTCCTCAAAGCTGTCACGCTGGCGGGCGGGCTCACGAATAGGGCATCTGAGGGAAGGATCAAGATTAAACGGCTGAAGGGAAAGGTTGAGGAAACCATCTCCGTCAAATTGGATGATCCGGTCTTCCCAGATGACGTGATTGTAGTCCCGGAGAGTTTCTTTTAAGGTCTCACCGTCGGCTGACCAGACCGCTAGCTTCCTGACCGGCTCCGCAAACCATCTCATCCAGTTGCCAAACGTGTATGGGTTGCCTACAGATTAGGCATCCCCTTTCATCGTTTTGAACAATTTTGTTCACTGATGGAATTCAATCGTGTTCTTATCTCGTTGACAATACAAGGTTCTTGAGGCAGGCCCCCATTGGCATCACGATTGCTGATTTAGGCCAAAAAGGAAATTGAACGATGTTCTTCGACAGAGCTTCACCCCGAGGGAGTCTAGAAATGAGGAAGCCTATTTCCCTTGTCCATGTCACCGTGGTCCCGGAAAGTTTCTTCTAATGGCGCAAGGTGTAACGTTGCCTCTTGTTAGTCAGCGCATCCCGCCGGTGAGCGAGGAGACCCACCTGCGTGATTACATCCGCATCATCCGAAAGCGGAGATGGAGCATCCTCAGCGTGATGGTCTCCACAGTCTTCGGCACGGCCCTGTACGTCCTGATGCAGCCACCGATTTACGAATCCACGGTGAGTCTTCTGATTGAACCGACGGGACCGAACGTGATGTCGAAAGCAGTCGAAGAAGTGTATGCGCCGATTGACGTCAACTTTGATTATTACAAGACTCAATATGAGCTTCTCAAGAGCTATGAGATCATGCGGGAAACCGTCAAACAACTGAAGCTCCACACGCACCCGGAATATGGGCCTCGGCCTACTGACTCCCAAGACCCAGAGCCGCCCAGTGAGACTGAACGCTTGTTGGTCAACGCCTTCCGAGGGCACGTGAAAGTCTCGCCGGTCATGAACAGCCGGATCGTCCGTGTGACGGTCGAGTCCATAGACCCCAAGCTGGCGGCTGATGCGGCCAACACGATCGCCGCTGCCTATATCGCCCGCACTCTGGAGATGAAAAGCGGGGCTGCGCAGGCCGCCACTAAGTGGATCACTGCACGGATGGAAGAGCTTCGTCAAAAGGTTGAGGTGTCGGAACGGAACCTAAACGAGTTTGCGAGTCAGCACGGTCTCGTCAATGTGGACGAACGAAGACGCTTAACGACCCAGAAGCTTGGAGATATCAGTGGCCAGCTCGTCAAAGCGGAGACGAAGCGCGCTGAAGCTGAAGCCCGGTTCAAGCAGATCGCATCCGTTCTTGACAACCCTCGACAGCTGGAGTCGTCTACTGAGGTCCTCAATTCCGGTCTTATACAGGCTCTTCGGAATCAGGAGATTCAGGCCTCTCAAAAAGTTGCGGAGCTGGGCGATAAGTACGGACCTAAGCATCCTGCGTTGATCAAAGCAGACTCCGAGCTCAAGGAAATTCAAAAACGGATACAAATGGAAATCAAGAAAATCTATTCTGCTGTCAAGGGCGAATAC
>VBOF01000020.1 GCA_005877855.1 Nitrospirota bacterium
GAACACCTGCTGCACCGGAGGGCTCTGATCCATGAGAAGCAACATGCCCCCTCTGCTGATGTTGATCGAGAGCGCCTCCCCATGGTGAATCGCCATCGCGGCGTCCCCCAGAGACTCACTTATTTCATAGGTCTCAATAAAATCAGATGAAACGGGCTGCTCTTCGGTCAACAGTGTCGTCTCAATCTTCGTTTCCATGGTGCCTCCTCTGAAAGTAAGAAGTCCTAGTATGGAGAGCTAAGGGTAGGCCATATCACTGGGGGAGTCGCCCCCCCCTTTGGTATGGGTAAACCTACATAATAGGGATTGCGCTTCTCCTCCAGTCCTTTTAGTGTCACCTGCGCTCAGCAAACCCACTGACCTACTAGCAACCTGACGTGGATGCACCAAGTGCGCCTTTAGATTATCAATATTGTCAATAAGTTATAGTTGGAATGCCCCTAATCCGACTCCATGCAGCCTGTGGAAACCGCGCGCAGGATCTTCCGCACGGAGTCCCAGGTAAGGAGAAGATCGCAGTGCACAACGCCAGCCCGGAGATACCAGGTGTGCCAACAACGTCAACAATTGGGGAGGGTGTAGTGAGAACAGTCAGACCGAGGCAGTGTTACCGGGCAGGTGTTGTGACAGACTTAAGATTTTTAGAGTAAATACAAATAGTTCGATAGCACAGCTTACATGCGTGTCTAAGAGGCGCGTTAATGCGGTGCAGTCCGTCATTCGCGATGCGGATGTGGTGTTTCATCTGGCCGCACAGGTCGCCGTCACCTCGTCTGTTGAGGATCCCCATTCTGATTTTGAGGTGAACGCACTCGGGACCTTGAACGTCCTTGAGGCAGCCCGGCTAAGCGGTCGGCAGCCCATTGTCGTCTTTACGTCGACCAACAAGGTTTACGGTGGCATGGAAGATACCATGGTGGTCGATCGCAACGCCCACTACGAATACCGCGACTTTCCAAATGGGATCCCCGAGTCGCAGCCGCTCGACTTCCACTCTCCTTATGGATGCTCAAAAGGCGCGGGGGACCAATACGTCCGTGACTATGCGCGCATCTACGGCCTTCCAACCGTCGTTTTCCGCATGAGTTGCATTTATGGGCCCAGGCAGTTTGGAACCGAGGACCAAGGCTGGTTGGCGCACTTTATGATCGCGCTTGTCACCGGGCGCCCGATCATGATCTATGGGGACGGGAAGCAAGTCCGGGATGTCCTCTTCATCGACGATCTGGTGTGTGCTTTTCGACTGGCGGTTGAGAGAATTGAGACCACGAGAGGTCAGGTCTACAACATTGGGGGGGGCCCATCGAACACACTGTCCGTCTGGGTTGAGTATGGAGAGATGCTGGCGCGGCTGGCGGGTCGCAGGGTCAGTGTTCTGTTTAGCGGATGGCGTCCTGGGGACCAGCGCTGCTATGTGAGCGACATTCGGAAAGCATATTCCGACCTGGAGTGGCGGCCGGAAGTTGACAAGGAGGAAGGCGTGCGGCGCCTTTGGAAGTGGGTGTCATCGAACCAGGACATGCTGCGGCGACTGGTAGACAACGGCGTCCCACATTCCGTTGTGGCGGAGTGATTTGCATGAACATTCTGGTCACAGGGGGCGCCGGCTTCATTGGCTCTCATCTGGCCGACGGCCTGATCCGTGAGGGCCACCGGGTCGTGATCGTGGACAATGAAACCACGGGCCGGAGCCCCAACGTCCCCGTGGAAGCCGTCTACATCAAGGGTGACGTGACTCGGTTCGCGGATCTCGAACTCGCGTTTGCTCAAGGGCTGGACGCGGTCTGCCATATTGCCGGTCAGGTGTCGCTCATCAGTTCCTTCACGAACCCGTTGGTCGACCTTCGGGTCAATGTCGAGGGCACCGTGAACGTCCTTCAGCTCTGCCTGAAGTACCGCGTTCCGCGGCTTCTCTATGCCAGTTCGATGACAGTCTATGGTACCAGTGAACAGCTGCCGACTCCGGAGAGCGCACTCTGCGCGCCCATCTCATACTACGGCATCACCAAGTACGCTTCCGAGCGCTACGTGCACGCCACCGCCCAGCGTGTCGACCTGGATTTCGCATTCCATGTGACCTCCTTCCGGATGTACAACGTGTACGGGCCGCGGCAGGCGTTGGACAACCCATATCAGGGGGTCCTCGGAATCTTCCTGGGAAACCTGTTGCGGGATGAGCCTGTCACCATTTTTGGCGACGGGCATCAATCGCGCGATTTCATCTATATCGATGATGTCGTGGAAGCATGGGTTTCTGCCCTGGCGAATCCAGAAACCTACGGAGGTGTGTTCAATCTTGGGAGCGGTCACCGTCTCACCATCAACCAACTCGCCGATCACGCCCTCGCGGCGTTCGATCGGACTCGCATTGACGGAAGGGTCGTGTATGCGCCAGGCCGCCCCGGCGAGCAGCGCCACGTGGAGGCCGACGTCACCCTGGCGCGCAAAGTCCTAGGGTGGCAGCCGAGAATGCCGTTCAACGTGGGGCTGGCAGAGACTGTACGGTGGGCCACCGCGATTCTGCCGAGGCCTGCGGCGTGACCAGCCGCAGAAGTCACGGTAATGGATCGGCACTCTTCGCAATCATTCCCGTGACCAAGCGCTTGCGATGGCTCGCTCTCTTCTTCGCAGAGCGGCGTCCACAGGACACTCGCTCAAAACGCAACAGCAATGTCCAAATGAACTATTCAGCTCCATCAGGGGGCGGAGGTCTGGAATGAAGCTGCTGATTGTCTCAAAGCTGGATCGCTATGCACGTGCCGTTACCACGATCTCGAAGTACGTCCAGGTAGGGAAGGCGCTCGGCCACGAGGTTGCGGTCTTTGGCGAACAACTCTCGAATGTGCCCTCGGTGCCCTACTCGCTGGATGTGAGCAAGTTTGACTTCGCCATCTTCGTCGTATACGAAACGTCGGACTTTCCTGATTTGCCATACCTCGCCCGATTACTTGACGGCATGCCCAAAGAGCGGCGCGTCATCATCGACTGCTGCGGACGCTACAACGAGACGATCCGGATCGAGCACGATTTCAACCACCTGGAGAAGATGGACGGCCACCAGGGTTGGGAATGGATTGAGGGACTCCAGGCAGTGTCAGACAGGATATTGCAGCCGACGCTGAGTCCGTTGCGGACGGACGTGCGTCCCTTCCTGTTCCACGCCTACGATCCGGAGGTGGCCTTGCGTCCCGACAGCACGCCACATCAGGCGACGCAAACCAGGCCGGGCAACGGGCATGGAGGTAAGCCCTACGGCCTGATCTACGTGGGCAACAACTGGCAACGTTGGACTCAAATGCGGCGCTTACTTGAAGCGATCGAGCCGTTGAAGAACGATCTGGGCCCCATCTGTCTAGCGGGATGGGACTGGGAGAAGCGGCCGGATTGGGCTATACAGCTTGGTGTGCGCGGCGCGGATGTCGATCCCGCTCTGCTGGATCGGCTGGGTGTGGAGAGGAGGAACGCGATCCCGTTCGATGAGGTCATCGAGTTCGTCGGGCAGGCGCGCTTCACCCCCGTCTTCCACCGGCCGCTGTTCAACCGCCTGGGGCTCGTGACGAACCGCACGTTCGAGATGTTCTGCTCCCAAGCTATCCCTCTCCTCATGCTACCCGAGGATATGGTCGAAGCGATCTACGGCGCAGACGCCCGTCCACTGACGCCTGGCGACGACGTGGCGGCGTGCCTTAAGGACATGATGCGCCGCCCCGACACGTACTGGGAGGCGGTTTTAAAGACCCGAGGCCACCTGTCTGTGCATCACTCGTACGAGAAACGCTTCAGGGAACTGCTAGCGATCCTGGAGCGCTAAGGTGCCAGTGACCGCAAGCAGAACGCGCCAAAGGGTGGCGCTATGAAGATCCTGTTCGTCATGGACAAGCGGGTGAATGCAGGCAGTATTCAGGCCGTCGCCAACTACATGCGCGCCGGCGACGAATTTGGCCATTCGATTGCACTCTACGGACGCCAGGATCCGAACTTTCCCCGCCTCCGATTCTCAACAGAGGCCAGCGCCTTCGACTACGTGGTGTTTATTATCGAGTCGAGGCTCCAGTGGATGAGCGGGCTGCGACTGCCCCGAATCCTGTCCAGGGTGCCGCGCGGCCGCCGGGCCATCCTCGACGCCGACGGCATGTACAACCCCACCATCGCCGTCGAAGGCTACGATAGGAACCACGCGAACGAACGCGAACGATTGGTGTGGCTGACTACTTTCGATTATCTGGCGGACAAGATCCTTCAGCCCACGCCCGTGCCGTGTCAGCCAGGGGTAAGCGCCCTGGCGTTCTACGGCTACGATCCTGCCTCGCAGATCAGAGCCGACGCCGCGCCATCCAAGCGCTTCGACATTGTGCACGTAGGGCATAACTGGTGGCGCTGGCGGGAGGTGAGCAACTCCTTGCTGCCGGCCATCGAGCGGATCCGCGATCGCTTGGACGGCATTTGCTTCGTGGGAGCGTGGTGGGATGGAGTGCCGCCATGGGCACGCGCGCTCGATCTCGAGGCCGCTTTTTGTGTGGAAGCGGAACGGTTCCGGCGGGTGCGCATCGAAGTGAGGCCACCCGTACCCTATTCGCAGGTTATCCCGACTATGAGTGAGGGCCGTGTGAACCTCATGACACAACGTCCGCTATTCCGCCATCTCAGATTCCTGACGTCCAAGTACTTCGAGATTTTCTGTGCCAATACCATCCCACTGGTCATGCTCGACCCGGATCATGCGGAGTCCGTTTACGGCCCGGCGGGACGCGAACTAGCGCTGCACGACGGGATCGGCGACAAGTTGCTCGACGTGCTCAGCCGGCCGCACAAATATAGGGAAATCGTAGAACAAGTTCGTCGCCATCTAGTCCAGCACCATTCCTACCAGCGCCGCCTGCAAGAGCTCGTGGCCGCGCTCGAAGCCTGAGCCCGATCCAAGCGGTCGTCAGGGAGGATCGCGAAGTATGAGGTTGATGTTCATTTACTGGCCCTTTGAGGACCAGGGCAGCGGCTTGGTCATCCAGGGCTACAGCGCGGCCGCCGAGGCGCTTGGTCACCAGGTGGTGGTATATGGCCGGGAGAACCCGAAAATACCCTTGGATTACTCCTTGGATATCGAATCGGCCGACGCGGTCATCTTTATCTTCGAGTGGACGACGGACCTGTGGCGGGCCGACCACCTCGACCTCGCGCGGCTGGTGGGCAAGGTGCCGAGGGAGCGGCGCGTGATCCTCGATGGCGATGGCAACTACAACGATGTCATCAGCGTCTTGGGTGACTACAACCACCGAGACGCGGCGGCGAGCCGGCGATGGATTGATGTGTGTGACAGCCTGTCTGACAAGATCTGCCAACCCACCTTGCACCCCTTGCGGGAGAACGTGCGTACGTTCTTGTTTTACGCCTACAACCCGGCGTGGGAGGTGCCCCTGGACTTCAGTGACAAAGAGTACAATATGATCTACCTCGGGAACAGCAAGTTCCGCTGGCGTCCCATGCAGCGGGTGCTGCAGGCCCTCGAGCCGATCCGTGAGCAGGTGGGTCGGATCGCCCTGGTCGGCCACGGTTGGGATTCGCTCCCGCCATGGGCTGCCTACATGCGGATGGAGGACGCCTACTATACTGACGTATCTTACCTAAGAAAGCTGGACATCGAAGTCCTGCCTCCGGTCCCCTTCAACCAGGTCATTGGATGGATGAGCAAGGCGATCTTCAACCCGGTGCTTAGCCGGCCGACGTTTAGGCATCTGCGGCTGGTGACTCCCCGCTTTTTTGAGACGCCGGCCGCAAACACGATTCCCCTGTTCGGGTTAGAAGAGGCGTATGTGCAGGAGATCTATGGGGAGTGTGCCCTCGAACTTGTGTTGATGGGCGACCACGCGCAGGAAAAGATCCTCGATGTGGTGCGCTGGCCCGAACATTATGCGGACATCGTGATGGGTATCAGACAGCAGCTGGCCGAGAAGCACTCGCACGTTGCACGGCTACGGGAGCTGATCGAGATCGTGAAGAGTTGAGAACTGATGATTGGCAAGATGAACGTGCCCTGTACACGCATAAGCTGGGATCGACCACGAAGGATTAGGCCAGTAATCAACGTGAGGAGGCCCCCTCTTTTATGCGTCTGATATTCGTCCACTACGTGTACGAAGATCGTGGAAGCGCTCAGGATCTCCACAACTACGCTGAGATTGCTAAGGCGCTGGGCCATGAAGTCGTGGTGTATGGTCCTCCGGACGGGAAATCGTCGTTCCGATATTCGCTCGACATCAGGTCGGACGATGCAGTTATCTTCATTTTTGAATGGACGACGGAGATCCAGCGAGGCGACCACCTCGATTTCGTGCGCCTGGTTGGGAAGGTGCCCCGGGAGCGACGAGTGATTATCGACTGTGACGGCAAATACAACGAGGCGATCAGTGTTATTGGCGACTATAATCACCCGGACAGTGCGGCGAGCCGACGATGGACCGACGTCTGCGACAGTCTTTCTGACAAGGTCTACCAACCTACGCTCCACCCGCTGCGGCCGAACGTGCGCCCCTTCTTCTTCCACGCTTACAACCCGGCGTGGGAGGTGCCGTTGGACTTCAGTGCCAAGGAGTATGGGATGTACTATGTGGGCAATAATTGGTTCCGCTGGCGGCCCATGCAGCGGGTGCTGCAGGCCCTCGAGCCGATCCGTGAGCAAGTCGGCCGCATCGGCATGGTCGGCCACGGCTGGGATTCGCCTCCGCCCTGGACCAATCCGACCCTAATCGAAGACGCCTATCGCTCGGACCCGGGCTACCTGAGAAGGCTTAACATCGAGATCAGTCCTCCTATCCACTTCGACCAGGTGATCGGCTGCATGGGGAAGGGCACCTTCGCGCCGGTGATCTACCGCCCGCTGTTCAACCATCTACGCTTTGTGACCTGCCGCACATTTGAGACGCCGGCGGCCAATACAATCCCCTTGTTCGGGCTGGACGAGGCGTACGTGGAGGAGGTCTATGGCGAGCGAGCTCTCGAACTCATGCTAGGAGGAGAAAGGCCACATGAGAAGATCCTAGACATTTTGAGCCGACCTGAACATTATGGAGAAATCGTCATGGAGATCCGACGACATTTGGCCGAGAGGCACTCGTACGCCATGCGAGTTCAAGAGTTGATTGACATCGTAGAAAGTTGAGAAATACGGAGATAAGCGCTGAGATGACGAAGCTTGAGTTGGCGACTTCCGAGATGTCAATGCAACTGCGTTATGGCTTCAATGGGAGGGAAAACTGGAGCCACTTTGCGTTGGGCCCCCATCGAGAGTTCATTTGTGCGCGGCTCCGTGAGATGGGGACCGGCATCATCCGTATCTTCTTCGACGAGCGCTTTACCAATCCGGTATCGGACTGGCATCGATTTGCCGCCTACATCCAGGCCATACTGAACGTTGGCGCCGTACCCATGGTTACCTTCGCTAAGTTCCCTCCGCCATGCACATCGGGGGCGCGCTCGTTCGCCGACCGATGCGCGGAAGTCGTGAAGCATTGCATCGAGGAGTGGGGAGGCGGGACGGTACGCGACTGGTATTGGTGCGTGGGGCATGAACCCAACAGTGAGTGGGTCAGCGGCGGGCTCACTTTTGAGCAATATCGGCGTATTTACGAAGAGGTAGCGCAGGGGCTCTTGCGCTGGTTATCGCCCTATTTGGGCTGGCGCAAACCGCGGATTGGAGGCCCTGCCGCCGACGGCTTCCAGCCATTCTGGATGGACTGGGTATGGCGATTCGTGAACGAAATCGACAATTCACTCATTGGCTTTGTCTCCTGGCACCGTTATGGAGATTGGCGCGAGCTGGGCCAGTGGGGGGCGCCTCATGATGAGACCGTCTTCAGAAGGCTTCTTATGGCCCGGACGACGGAGTACGAAACACGTGCAAAGGCGGTCGGCCGTATCCTTAGAGGGCGCAACATCTTGAACGTGTGCGGCGAGCTTAATGCTCACTCCCACCATGAGGCACGTGTCAGCCAGCAGTTTAACGAAACCATTTTCGGAGCGACCTACTATGCGTCTGCGCTGTTTCACTTGTTGCGAGGTGGAGCCGACGCTGAGATATTTCGGACGGGCACGGATAACAGTCCATATGGAATCATGGACGAAGCCACCATAGCCACTCCCGTCTTCCATGCCAAGAAGCTCTGTGCCCAGCACCTCCGCTATGGCGACCGCATTTCATTCCCTTCCTGCACTAAGCTGAACTCGGGCGTAAATGTTGTGGTAGCGCGTGGCGAGGATGCCCGGCACAGCGCCCTTCTCGTCCATCTGAAGGACCAGGCGGCGACCTATGCGGTGTCTGATCTGGCGGGCGGCCTGGCAGACTGTGGCATGCTGCTCAAGATCGACGGCGGAACAGGGAATCGGGTGATAGAGATGAGCTGCGATGGTACGGTCAGATTCGAGGGTTACGGCGTCGCTATGGTGACCACCGCAGTGCCCCATACGGACGAGGGCAGCCACGTAGGACTGTACGATGCATGTAGGGGTTCACAGTGACCCCAGTCGATATGGCAGCCTCCCTGCATAGGCCGACCGAGACGCGCATGCGACTCCGTTATGGCGTGAACGAGACTGACAGTTGGTGGCACTTTGCGCTAGGACCGCAGCGTGAAACCATTTGGGGCCGACTTCGGGAGATGGATACGCGCATCATCCGAATCTTCGTGTTTGATAAAAAGACGCCCGACCCGGTAACGGACTGGCATCTATTTGCTTCCTATATCCAGGCCGTACTCAACGTCGGCGCCATACCCATGATCACCTTCGCCAAGTTCCCGCTCCCGCGGCTGGTGGATGATCCTCGTGCCGTGCGCTGGTTCGCCAACCAGTGCGCCGATGTCGTCTGGAGCTGCATCGAGCAGTGGGGAGGGGAGACCGTGCGTGACTGGTACTGGTGCGTATGGAACGAGCCCAACAACACGTGGATTAGCGGCGGCCTTGGCTTTGAGCAATACCGCCGCATCTACGAGGAAGTGGCGCAAGGAATCCTGCGGTGGCTATCTCCATTTTTGGGGGGACGTAAACTCCAGCTTGGAGGTCCCTCCGTCGAGGGCTTCGACCCGTTCTGGATGGATTGGGTCTGGCGATTCGTGAACGAAATCGACCATTCGCTTATCGGCTTCGTGAACTGGCACCTCTACGTAGATTGGCGTGCCCACGGTGAGAAGGGCGCACCCGAAGACGGGGCAATCCATCGCGATTTGATCATGTTTCAGACACCGGAGTATGAGTCACGCGCGCGCGCGGTGGCGCAGGTGGTGGGCGAGGCCAAGATCCTGAATGTCTGTGGAGAGTGGAACGTCCACTCACACTACTTGCCGCATGTAAGGGCGCGGTTCAACCAGTCGATGTTCGGCGCGGCCTATGGTGCCTCGGCCTTACTGCACCTGATGCGTGGAGGTGCCGAGGCCGAGATGTTGTGGACTGGCACGGACGACGCCTGTGGGTACGGGGTGATGGACAAAGACGCCATGCCGACACCCCTCTTCCACACGAGAAAGCTGTGCGCCCAATACCTCCGGTATGGTGACTGGCTTTCGTTCCCGACGTACGATCACGGCGACCCCGCCGTCGACGTGGTAGTTTCGCGTGGGCAGGAAGGACGAAAGAGCGCGCTTCTAGTCCATCTCAAAGACAGCGCAGCAACCTACGCGCTGTCTGAACTGGCTAGCGGTCTGGCAGAATGTCGCGTGCTGCTCAAGATCGACGGCGGAACAGGGAATCAGGTACTGGAGACGAGCTGTGATGGCACAGTCAGGTTCGAGGGCTATGGCGTTGCCGTGGTGACAAATCTGGTGCCGGTTTTTTGCCAAAAACCGACATGAACTGTGCTGGACTTCGGGCTCCAGTCAGGCTGGCGCGGAAAGAGGATTTACGCATGCCCAACGATCTCGCTTGCCTCTGTGTCATTGTCCCCTGTTACAACGAGGAGGAAATGCTGCCGGCGTTCTTCGAGGCCGTGGTGCCGGCGCTGGAGGAAACCACACATGGCCACTGGGCGATCCTCTGCGTGGACGACGGCAGCCACGACAGCACGTTTGCCACCATCGCCAGTTGGCATCAGCGTGACCGGCGCATCACCGGCGTGCGGCTCAGCAGAAATTTCGGCCATCAGGCGGCCCTGTCGGTCGGACTGGCATATGCTGAAGGAGAATATATTGCCATCATGGACTGCGACCTGCAGGATCCGGTCGCGGTTCTCATTGAACTCTATCGCACCTGCATGCACGACAAACTCGATGTATGCTTCGGCATCCGCGGGAGCCGCGAGGCGCCCCTGTGGCTGCGCATCGCCTATTCGGCTTTCTACCGCATCATTCGCAATATGGCTGACCATGAATGGCCCGAGGACGCGGGGGATTTCTGCGTGATGAGCGCACGGTGCCAGCGGGCGCTGCTGGCGCTTCCTGAGCGGTCGCGGATGCTCCGTGGCCTCCGCTCTTGGGTGGGGTTCCGGCAGGCTGGCATCTCGTACCAGCGTCCGGCCCGAACGCACGGGAGGAGCAAGTACACTCTCGGCCGCCTGATTGCGCTGGCGTTGCAGGGCCTGGTCTCGTTCAGCGCCATTCCCCTGCGCTTGGCCAGCTTTATCGGAATGGGGATGGGCCTGTTCTCGATCGTGTTCGGTATCCTTGTGCTGGTAAACCGCCTGTTCCCGAGCTTCACTGTTCTGCACTATTGGGTCGGAGCCAACCCAGGCGTGGCCACCATCCTGGTATTTCTGTCATTCACGTTAAGCGTCTTGTTCATCTGCCTGGGGGTCATCGGCGAATACCTTAGCATGCTGATGCAGGAAATCAAGGGAAGGCCGGCGGCCATAGTGGCTTCGGTTATCGGGGATGTCTGCCTTCACGACTCGGCCTACACACTGCTCGAGGCGACGGCGCACGGGCAGGTGGAAAGCCTTTCCACTCATGAGCTCCGCTGAAACGAGAATTCAGTTCCTCTCGGCTCCCGCAGAAGTAAAGATGGCGGACGCGTGGTACGAGATCGCCCACCTCGATCACTTCTGGATCCGGCGGCGGTTTAACGTGTTGCGCCGGTTGGCCGGCGGTTTGATCCGCCAGGCACACGCTATCGCCGAAGTTGGCTGCGGGCGCGGACTTCTCCAGCGGCAGATTGAAGACCATTACCAGCGGAAAGTCACCGGTTTTGATCTGAACCATACCGCCCTGAAGGGGTCGGTTAGCCGCATCAGTCCGCTCTGCTGTTACAACCTATTGGAGAGACACCAAGAGTACCGTGGCCACTTTGACTTGATCCTGCTGTTCGACGTTCTGGAGCATATCGACGATGAAGACGGCTTTCTGGACGCCCTGCAGTTTCACCTGGCTGTCGGGGGAAAGGTGCTCATCAACGTTCCGGCCTGTCAGTGGTTATACTCGGAGTACGACCGGGCCGCTGGCCATGTGCGGCGCTACGGTATCGATTCCTTGCATCACGTCGCCAATCGAAATCGCCTGATCGTCGGTCGTTACACCTACTGGGGGCTGCCGTTCATACCGCTGCTTATCCTGCGGAGGTTGTGGATCCTGGAAGGGACACGCGAGGAGATCATCGCGACCGGGATGAGCGATCGAGGGGCACTCATGAACCACCTGCTGGTGCTGCTCTCCGGCTGCGAGTGGATTCCGCAGCGGTTGCTGGGAACTTCGCTGATGGCTGTGTTCGAGGCGCCATCAGACGGGGACTGTCTTGCAAACGCGCAGCATGCCTGAAAGGTGGCACGAGATGCGGAAGGGTATTGTTGCGCTTGCTATCTGCTTACTATTTGCTCTGGGAGTGTGGGGCGTTTTCTACCCACCGGTCTTCGTCAGTAAATTTCAAGATGTTTTCGTTTCATGGGTGGTCCACAGGTTCGGCATGCTCGACGTCACCATGTGGGCGATTTCCTTTTTTAGTACGATCCCCGAGCGCGTCTTCTTGTTTTTTTTCTGCTCCGTCGCCTTAGGAGCGACCTTTGTACTGGCACACCCGCTTCGGTCCCCTGTAGGGCGCTTTCTGCTCCCGGTGGGTGCCGCTTTTTTCATCTTTCTGGGACTCTACACGACCTTTCACCGGGGCCGTCCTATCGCTGTGGCGGTCTCTCTTGCGCTCATCGTAGGCATTACCCAATGGCCCTCCTGGAAGCAAACGCGCGAACGGCAGGCAAGGGGAGGGATTCGATTTGCAGCCTTCCTTCCTGCAGTGATCCTGGCACCTGCGCTGGGAGCCGTGCTGTTGGATGGTGGCCTTGGGTCCGAACGTCGCTGGAATCTCATCAGCCTGGCCCAAAGACTCCATGCCGACAAAGCTGTGCAACAGGTGGCGACGATCGATCTGAACGGTGTCGATGTCGATGCGGAACAGGGGCTGTTGTTCACCAATGGGCACGGCACAAATCACCTGCTGGCTTACAATCTCCGCGCGCTCGATCAGGCGCCGCGGAAGTCGGAAGCAGAAGTTGGATTCGCTCAGGGTTTCGCCTACAACCGATCGGACCGCGAACTGTACGTTTTTAATTCGATGAGCCGTAGTCTTCTGGTGCTTGATGCCATGACGCTGGCTCTGAAGAAATTGGTACCGGGGTTGAACCTCTCGGAGGGCGATTGCTTTATCGAGTTTGACAAACATACCGGCGCGATCTTCATCTCGGCGGAGGCCAGATGGCCGGCCCGAAAACCGGGGCCGAATGATGACCCTACCGCATCCCCGATCACCGTGGTCGAGCGGACCACAGGAAGGCAGGCGTACGCACTGCAATGGTGCGATGGTGGTTTCTGTAATCCAGGACACATGCTGCTTCGCGGGAGCGGCAGACTGCTATACATGGGCTTCATCGATCGAATACTTGCATACGACACCGGGACTCGCAGGGTCATAGCGCGGACCCAGGTGGGCGATCGCTGGATTGGGGATCATCTAGCCTTGACTCCCGATCAGGATGAAGTGCTTTACCCATCTCCGTTGCATTCGGCTGTGTTGAGGTTCGACGCGCAGACCCTCGAGTTCAAGGGCCGTATCCCCACCGTTTTCGGCGTTCGGAATTTGACAGTCGATCCGGTACGCAATCTCCTGCTGACCGTAAGTGGTCTCACCAACACGCTGGACGTTATCGATCTCAAGACTAGGAAGCGAGTCGCCAAGTACTACATCGCCCCCTGGCTGCGTACGATTGCCCTCGATGCGAAGGTCGGGATTGCCTACGTCTCTTCGGCCATGGGCCTCTTCAAGGTTGACTACAAGGCGGGATTGTGACCGAAAAAGCGCCTATTGCCCGCAGAGCTAGAGGAACAATATGAAGGCCGGACCCTATACTGATTTCGCCCTTTACCGCCGACTCCTGCGCCAGGCGCAACCTTACTGGCTCCATATCGTGAGCATCTTCCTGATCAGCTTACTGGCCGCCCCCCTTGCGCTGCTCAACCCTCTTCCGCTCAAGATTGCTGTGGACAATGTGCTCGGCTCGGAGCCAATCCCTGGCTTCCTAGAGACGCTTCTACCTGCGGACGCGACACATTCCAGCACGGCGATCCTCTTCTCTGCACTCGGCCTGTTATTGGTAGTCGCCATCCTCAACCAGTTACAGGTTCTTGCGGAGTGGTTGCTGCAAACCTACACGGGTGAAAAGCTGGTGCTCGACTTTCGGGCCAGGCTCTTCCACCACGTCCAGCGGATTTCGCTCTCCTATCACGATTACAGGGGCACAGCCGATTCTCTCTACCGCATCCAGAACGACGCCCCGGCAATCCAGGAGATTGCCATCTACGGCCTTATCCCCTTGGTCACCTCGGCAATTACACTGTCGGCGATGATCTTCGTAACAGCCCGAATCGACTGGCAGCTCGCCCTGGTCGCCATGACAGTCGCGCCTCTTTATTTTATTTTGGTCCTGGTCTATCGCCAGCCTCTTCGGACCCGGTGGCGTGACGTGACATCGCTGGAAAGCTCCGCCATGTCTGTGGTGCATGAGGTCCTAACTGCGGTCCGCATCGTGAAGGCGTTCGGGAGAGAGGACCAGGAAAAGGACCGCTTCGTGCGTCGGTCGCAGGAAGGTATGTGGGCAAGGTTTCGTGCTGCCTTCGCTGAAGGCCAATTTGGTCTCCTCATCAGTCTCACGACCGCAATTGGGACGGTTGCGGTTCTCTTCATCGGCATACGTCATGTTCAGTCTGGCACGCTGACCCTCGGCCAACTGCTTCTGGTCATCGGCTACCTGACGCAGCTCTACGGACCTGCGAAAACTATCAGCTCAAAGGCGGCAGGCTTGCAGTCCAACCTTGTGAGAGTCGAGCGAGCTTTTTTGCTCCTCGACGAACCGGCGGATGTTCCAGACAAACCAGATGGTCGGCCCCTCTCACGAGCCTTAGGCGCCGTGACGTTTCGTAACGTCTCATTCGGCTATGACAAAGGTCGCCCAGTCCTTCATGGCATCTCGTTTGAAATTGAGTCTGGGAGCCGGCTAGGAATCACAGGCGTGAGCGGAGCAGGAAAATCCACGCTTGTAAGCCTGTTGACCCGTTTCTATGACCCCACCGAAGGACGGATCCTACTTGATGGCATTGATCTGCGTGACTACAAGCTGGCCGACCTGCGCAATCAGTTCGCCATCGTACTTCAGGAGCCCATGCTCTTCTCGACCACTATTCTCGAAAACATCGCCTATGCGCGTCCAGGGTCGAGTATGCGCGAGGTCATCGAGGCGGCAAAGGCCGCTAACGCCCACCAGTTCATTGTCCGTCTCCCAGAAGGCTATGATACTCCAGTCGGGGAACGCGGCATGACCCTTTCCGGCGGGGAACGTCAGCGTATCGCACTCGCCCGTGCCTTCTTGAAGGATGCCCCGATCCTCATCCTAGACGAGCCGACGAGTTCCGTTGATGTTAAGACCGAGGCCGTGATTATGGAAGCGATGGAGCGTCTCATGCAGGGTCGCACGACGTTCATGATTGCCCACCGTTTGAGCACACTTTCAGGGTGCGATATGCGGCTTACGATGGAGGACGGCCTTCCGACCGTCATTGTGGACCGCCTCTAGCGCCTGGTCGGTCCTCGTGGGTCCCTGGCCCACGACTCTCGTCCCCACCGAGCAGATAAAATCCCGTGTCCCGAAAGGGGCGTAATGAATTGTGGCGACCTCTCACGGCTGCCTATGACTTTAATGTCGCTGTTGTGGGAGAACCGCTGCGTGTGGCCGGACGAGGGAATGAGAAACTTCAGACGGTGGGCTCAAAGAGCCGTCTTTGGGAATAGGCATCGCGGTCGAACAGGAACTTGACTCCGACGAAGTACCTACTCTCGGAGTCCTCAATTGGAATCTGACGTGTCCAGCAGACTTCAACCAGCCCTGGAGTCTTGCCCCTGGTGGAGGCCGGCGCAAGGGTGGGACCGATCGGCGCTGCGGCCAAAGGGGCCGGTCAGGAAGTGAAAATCCGCGCGAGGATGCCCGTGCGAGTGGTGCTGCTGGTTTTCTCCATGATGTGCTTGACGTGCTCTTTGACCGTCTGTTCGGTAATGGTGAGCGCGTTCGCGATTTCCTTGTTCGTATGCCCTTTGGCCAGAGAGCTGACCACCTCATGCTCGCGGGCAGTGAGATGGAACCGCTCGCGCGCCTTCTCGGGGGAGCGCTCTCTGCGCTGGGTAACCTCCTCCATGAGGATGAAGATCCGCGCCCGCTGGGCGTCCCCGCCATCGGGCAACCCGAAGGCCCGAAGGAGCACGGGCGGATTCGGGGTGCCCACCAAGCGCGTGATCTGGACCTGTTCCCAGTCCTTCGCATCGATTCTGACCCGGAGCGCCGCGCTGACTTCGGCGCACAGTTCGGTGACAGCCGGCGGGAGCACGCCCGCGGCCGCCTTCCCGTTCTCCGCCTGCGTGATCTTCCTGCTCAGCTCCCAGGCCCGCCGATTCATGTGCATCAGCTTCAGCGCGGGCGAGAGCAGCAGGATTCCCGGGCCCACACGCTGCTCGACAAGGGTCTCAAGAAAATCAGAGGAAACGGGCCACTCTTCGGTCAACAGCGTCGTCTCAATCCTCGATTCCATAGTGCCTCCCTTGCAAGTATTCGTGCCCTGTAAAGCCTCGACTTGGACGCTTTCCTCCCCAATTAGTCCTCTAGTCCTCCGTCACAAACCGATACGACGTGAAGTCCACTGCGACACCCACTACCCCCTCACGCGTCTCGACCCGCACGACTCGTCCCTCGCACACGACACGAACCGGTAGCTCCGGAACGCCCTGTCCTAACGGCAGAAACGCACGGATTGGCGCACCGAGAGGAAGCGCGTGCTCCGTCTCGTAAAACATCCCGGACGCGCTGACGTCTCGCGTGAGCCCGCTCCTGGTTTCCGATTGGTCAGGCAGCATAACCTCCACGGGGAGTTTGACCCTGATGCGGGAAGCATGCCGTTTATCTGTGACGTCAGGTCCGTTCTCCTTCTCCATCATCGGCCGCCACTGCCCGCGCGAGTTCACGGTTCTAGCAGGCCGTATGAGGCTAGCGGTTCCATCCAGAACGGACAATTGATCCGAAGGTATATTTCCGTATATTTTTCGATATATATCCTGATCGTCGGGGGATAGCAGGGAACTTCAGGAGAGGGACGGTTCGTTTAGGACTTGGTGGGAAGCTTCTTACGAAGCTAAGTGGGCGTCAGACCAGCCCTTTCTCCTTGGCGTAGCGGGCGAGTTGCAGGCGGCCATCCACCCCGATTTTGCCGTAGATATTATGCAGGTGCATCTTGATCGTGCCTTCGCTGATGAACAATCGCTCGGCGATGTCCTTATTGCGCAGGCCGGAGGCCACCATGCGCACGATCTCCAGCTCGCGCGCGGTCACGACCCTGGCGATCTCGCGCGAAGCGGCCTCCCGCCGCAGCAGTTGTTCCAGGGCGAGGCTGACGGAGCGCTTCTCCAACCATTGTTCGCCGGCGTGCACCTTGCGGATGCATTGCACCAGGAAGCGCGGCGCCATCTCTTTGAGCACCACGCCGGGCGCCCCGAGGCGAATGGCTTCCACCACATCGTCTTCGTCCAGCGCCGCCGTCAGGACGACCACCCGTGTCGGCAGTTTCTCCAGTCGGATCTGGCGGAGCACCTCCAGACCGTCCTTTAGTGGCATGCGAAGATCGAGCACCACGACATCCGGCCGATGCTTGCGCACCGCGGCGAGGGCCGCCTCACCATCCATGCAGCGGGCCACCACTTTGATATCCTGCTCGGCGGAAAACAGTTGCTCCAACCCATCCAGGACGAGGGGGTGGTCGTCGGCCAGCACGAGCTTAATGGCCATGGCGTACTCCGGGCCCGGCGAGCGGCAGGCGGATGTCAAGCCGCGCCCCCGCGTCGGTCGAGTCAATAGCCAAGGACCCGCCCAAAGAGGCAATCCTCCCCTTCAGCGAGACCGGCCCGAGTTTCATCTCGGTCAACTTCGCGTGGTCATAGCAGCCGCGAAAGGAAAACCCACAGCCGTTATCTGCCACTAAGATGCGCACATGTTCGTTCTCGGCCCTAAGGGTGACGCGGATAGCGGAGGCCTTCGCATGCCGTGCGGCGTTGAGGAGGGCTTCGCGGACAATGAGGTAGATCTGCTGCGCCAGGTCGCCCGGAAGCTGCACGTATGCTTCGCCCATGCTCATAAGCCACAGGGACTTCATTTCCCGGACGAACAAGCGCAGGCCACGTTGCTCACTGGCGACCAACGTCTGGAGGTCCCGCAGACGTTCCTTGGCCGTTAACGGGTCCTCGTGCAGCAGGCGCTGCACCGCCTGTAGCTGGAGGGCCATTCCGGTCAGTGATTGGAGTAGGCCGTCGTGCAGGTCGCAGGCCAGGCGAACCCGCTCCTCCGTAGCCGCCGTTTGTTTCAGCCTCCGCGACAAGTAGAAGAGGTCCAGGCGGACCTCCACCTCGCGGGCCACAAGCTCACCCAGAACCAAGTCATCAAGGCTCTGACCCTGCTTGTCTAGGAACAAGAGGTGTCCCTGGAAGGTTTCTCCGCGCAGAGGCAGGGCCAGCGCGGCGTCGATGGTGAAACTGGCCTGCAACTCCGGGTGCAGCGCCGCGCCTCGCCAGCGCGTCACGCCAGATGAGGACTTCCGGAACACCATCGGCGTTGGGGTGCTGAGATGCAGGCAAAGAAAGCTCGTCTCGGCCAACGGTTCCGCCACCAGCGGCTGGAACGTGTCGGGGGGAACACGGGTCCAGTGGACCTTGCCGTTGTCCCATGACGCCAGTTGGAGCCCGGGTTCTTCCGCTTCCTCCCATGCCAATAGCACACGCGGCACGCGGAGCACCTCTGCGGCGCGTTCCAGCGTGTCACGTATCAGTGCCATCTCCTGTTGCGGAACCACATGAGGCCATTCCGCCAGCCCGGTCATCTCGCTGCGCTGCCGCTGTACGGACAGGCCCAAGTAACTCAAAAGGGTGGCCGCCACAGCGAGGTACACGCTGCGGATGATGAAACTGTCGAGCTCGAACTCCGGGTCATGCAGGAAGCCCGCCGCGTACAAGCCTAATCCGGTCAACACGACCAACGCTGCCACTGCGGTCCACAACGTCCCGCGCCATTGCCAGCGCAGAGTGGCGCACATGAGCGCGAACACAAGATAGACAAAAAAAGGACTCGTGGGACCGTGAGTGAAATACATGAAGATAGAGAAAGCCACCAGATCGAAAGCGTGAGTGATGCGCGGCAGGAGGGCCGGAGTGGTGGGCCAGCTCCAAACCAGGGCGGCCACGACCAGCGCATAGAGAAAGTAGCCGGAGAGGAGCCGGGAGATTAGCCCTGCGTATTCAGCGGGCTCGCGCGGATCCAGCCAGATCGCCGTGAGAGAAGATGCCACCAGCACCAACCGTGCTGCTGCAATGAGGCGTTCGGCGTTGCTCGGCAGGAAGAACTGCATGTCCGTCGGCTCCTTGCTGCCCGGGGGCAGTGAGCACGTCGAGTTGCGCTCCAGCCGCGGGTATCAGGAGAAGAATAGTAGCCTAATACCTTACATAAATACCTAAAGGTGCGCAATATGATTCGGCAATACCACCGGATGGGGGCCCCTCAACGGAGCCTGGTGGAGAAACGGCGAGCCGCCACTTGTTCGCACAGAACGCGCGAGTTCCCGGCTATAGCAGGCGGTGAGGGCCTAGCGCCTCCATTTAACTTGGCGGGAAGCTTCCAATGGAGCAAAGCGGACAGTGTCGGGTAGGTCGGCGCTGTGGCTGAGAAGGACCGCTCAGGAACTGAAAATCCGCACGAGGATCGCCGTGCGAGTCGTGGTGCGGGTTTTCTCCATGATGCGCTTGACGTGCTCTTTGACCGTCTGTTCGGTAATCCCGAGCGCGCTCGCGATTTCCTTGTTCGTATGCCCTCTGGCCAGACTGCTGAGCACCCCCTGCTCGCGGGCAGTGAGACCGAACCGCTCCCGCGTCTTCTCGGTGCCACGCTCTTTGCGACGGGCAACCTCCTCCATGAGGATGAAGATCCGCGCCCGCTGGGCTTCCCCGCCATCGGGAAACCCGAAGGCCCGAAGGAGCACGGGCGGATTCGGGGGGCTCACCAAGCGCGTGATCTGCACCTGTTCCCAGTCCTTCGCATCGATTCTGACCCGGAGCGCCGTGATGACTTCGGCGCACAGTTGGGTGACAGCCGGCGGGAGCACGCCCGTGGCCGCCTTCCCGTTCTGCGCCTGCGTGATCTTCCTGCTCAGCTCCCAGGCCTGCCGATTCATGTGCATCAGTTGCAGCTCGGGCGAGAGCAACAGGATTCCCGGGCCCACACGCTGCTCAACAAGGGTCTCGATAAAGTCAGATGAAACTGGAATCTCTTCGGCTGCCAGCATCGCCTCCAACTTTGTTTCCATAGGGCCTCCTCTGCAAGTAAGAGGTTGTAAAACAAATGAGCGACAGGGTAGCCTCGCCCGCTAGGCTAGGCTAGCTTACTAGTGGTAGTCAACACTCTTCTTTCGAATGTCCGCAACCGTACAATGACGGCCAGGAAACGCCGCAAGTTTGGTAGTACGAGGGGAGTCACACCCCCCTTTCGTATGGGGTATACCTACATAATAGGAATTGTGCTTCTCCTCCCATTCTTTTAGTCTCCCGTGCATTCAGGACACCGACTGAGCTCTAAAAACCGGATGCTCATGCACCAAGCGCGTCTTTTGATTATCAATTCCGATAGTTGGAATGCGCCAATTAGCCTCCATCCACCCTGTGGAAACCATGCGCAGGAGCTTCCCCACGCAGTCCCTGGAGACGAAGAGATTGCAGTGCACAGCGGCGGGCCAGAAGTCCCAGGTGCGCCAACAATTAACGAGGAGGTGGTGATGACACCGAGACCAAGGGTGGCAATGCGTGCAGACGGTCCGCGACGGCGGGCTAGATAGGGCTCGGTTCAGGAGGGACCTTCGCTGGAGCGAGCATGGAGTCACGACTCGATTACATCTTGGGCATCATGGGGGTCACGGTGGAACCTTTAGGTGAGATGGATGAGAACACCAAAAGCTGGGAATGGCCTGTCGCAGAGAGCCGTCAGCAACACGCGGAACGCGTTGCGCTGTTGCGACCCATCCTCTACGACGTGCTCCACGACATCGATACGTCTCTCGAACATGAGTCACCGGAGCCGCGCATGGCACGTCAAGGAAAGGGGCTCTCGCTCAACGTCAGCTCAGGCGGCATGCTGCTGCTGATGGATCATCAGCCGAAGGTCAACCAAGTCTTGAGGATCCACGTGCCGACGCCGGTCACTATAGCCAAAACGCCGACGCTGGCCGAAGTACGTTGGACGCGGAAGATCCCGTTCGAGACGTTCTACGCAATCCATTTTGTCGGCTTCAAATTTCTTTTGTCAGAGACGTGAGTGAACGCCCCAGCAGGTTGATAAAGATGAAAATCACAGCGTGGTGGAGAGCAGTCGGGCTGTCGATATGTCTGCTGTGGCTCTGGCCGGGGGATGCATGGTCGGAGACCCCGGCGGGGCAGTCGTCCGGAACAGGTCCTGACACCCTAGTGAAAGCCACAGAGAAGTCCTCCCTTATTGTCACACCAGACTACATCATCGGGCCGGAGGATGTTCTGGAGATTACCGTCTGGAAGAACCAGGATCTCTCGAAAGTGGTGGCGGTCCGACCTGACGGTCGGATCTCGCTCCCGCTCATCGGGGAGGTCACCGCGGTAGGGAAGACACCGGTACAGGTCACCGAAGACATCTCCTTAAAGCTCAAGGAATATAAGGAGAATCCACAAGTGTCCATCGTGCTGAAGGAGGTCAACAGCTACGCTATCTTCGTGTTGGGGGAAGTGGCGAAGCCGGGAAAGTACCCGCTGAAGAGTAAGACGACGTTGCTTCAAGGAATCTCGATAGCCGGTGGTTTTACTGCAATGGCGGCCCGCAACAAGCTGGTGGTGTTCCGGTTTGGGGTAAATGGCGGGGGGCAGGAAAGAGTGAAGGCCAGCTACGACGACATCGTCCTGCGCGACGGCTCCTTGCAGAATATCGAACTCAAACCGGGCGACACGGTGGTGGTGCCGTCCGAAACCTCAGTGTTAGTCCCATGACGCATGCCATGGGGAAAGGTCACATGCAAAAGGCAAAACGCGCGCTCTACCTCTTCTTCCTCCGATCCTTATACGGTCTTCGGAGTTGGTCCTTCCTGGCAATTCTCTTCCTCATCGCTTCACCTCTTTGGGGCGGCCAGCCAGGAACCTTCACTCCCAAAGGCAACCTCAATCAGTCGCGCGGAGGTCACACAGCGACTCTCCTGCCGAACGGCACGGTCCTGATCGTAGGAGGTAAGGATGCCAGTGGCCGCTCCATGGCCACAGCCGAGATCTTCGATCCGGCTACCGGGCAGTACACAGAACTGCTGCCCACTCTCCCTGTGCCCGTGTCGGGCCATACCGCGACACTCCTCAAGAACGGAACCGTATTGATTGCTGGGGGAGTCGCCGAATCCGGAACGCCGATCGGTTTCGCCCAGGTGTTTGATCCTGCAACCAGCACCTTCAGTGGCCCGAAACTCATGGCTGTCTCCCGAAGCGAGCACACCGCGACGTTGCTCACAAAAGATGGGCGGGTGCTGATTGCAGGGGGCACAGATGGGTCGGCCTCCTTGGCGGATTTAGAACTCTATGACCAGGATACCGGTTCGTTCTCACGAGTCCCGACTACCCTCCAAGTTGCTCGACGCAGTCATACCGCCGCCTTACTCGATGACGGAACCGTCCTCCTTGCCGGCGGCTCCGACCCGGCTGGGGCTCTCAGCTCGGCGGAACTCTACAACCCTGCCGCTAACACCGTTGTGGCTGTCGGCTCGCTCAATGCCCCCCGCATGCAAGCCAGCGCGGCCCTCCTACTCAATGGCACTGTCTTCGTGGCAGGCGGCAAGAATTTCCAAGGCGAGGACTTGAACTCAGCGGAAATCTACGATCCTCCCACCAAGAGTTTCACCCAACTGGCCGCCCTGATGACCTCGCCAAGGAGCGGTCATGTGGGCGTCACATTGCAAGACAATGGAAAGGTATTGCTGCTCGGTGGCACCAACGCGGGCCAACTCGTCACCGGCGTCGAACTCTACGATCCCGTCACCGGGACCTTCCGGACGGTGGGAGCGCCTGCGACGGCTCGGACGAGGGCCGCAACGAACTTTTTCGCAGTGCCCTATACCGGCGGGATGCTGGCCTCCGGCGGACAGGACGCCAATCAAAATCCTCTGGCCTCATCAGAGCTCTTTTCTTACCCCACGCTGCGGACAGACAAGCAGGATTATCCGCCAGGTTATGTCGTCAGGATGCTGGGCGAGGGCTGGCAGCCGAACGAGGAAATCTCGATCCTGATCCATGAAACCGGGAACCCTGACTTCACCATGGTGGTCAGCGCGGACGCCGCCGGTGCCTTCGCCTTCGATGCCTTCCAGACCCAATCGAAGGACATCGGCATGAGCTTCCTGGCGACCGCCAGCGGCCCGCAGACGAACTGGACCGCGCAGGCGCGGTTCACCGACAGCGTGACCTCGGCCACAATTACCTCGCCAACGACAGGAAGTCCCGTCACCGTCACAGCGCTTCCTGCGAATGTGACGATTTCATTCAACTACAGCACGAGTGCCGGAAGTACAACAGGCCAGGCATCCATCGAAGGTTCAGGAAACACGACGGTTGCGTCAAACTCAAAGTCGCTGACCCCCGGTACTGGTTCCGACAGCATTACTGTCACGATCCCAGCAGGCACCGCAAACGGCTCCTATAATGCGAAGGTCCAAGTCAACAATAGCACCGGAAGTGGTCCAAACAATAAAACAGACACACAGAGTGCGGCCGTGATTGTCAATGTCGTCGCCTGCACCGCGCCGTCGATCACGACCAATCCGTCTAATCAGACGGTCGAGTACGGCCAAAATGCTACCTTTAGCGCTGCAGCCAGTGGGAATCCGACGCCTACCGTCCAGTGGCAAGTCAGCACGAACGGTGGAACCATTTGGAGTGATATTTCGGGTGCCACCAGTACAACTCTAACCGTAACCGCGCCCACAGTAGCCCAGAGCGGCAACAAATACCGCGCCGTATTCACCAACTCGTGCGG
>VBOF01000051.1 GCA_005877855.1 Nitrospirota bacterium
TCATCTACATCACGTGGCAGCAGGTCACCGAGGAAACCGTCCCGGCGCACTTTCTAAAAGGAGCAGAGCTGTGCGACCGGTACTTGAGCCGGCTCGCCCGCGGACACGACGAGACGCAAGCCGAACAGATCAGGGCGCTGCGGAAGTCCTTTCGCGCGGGCCTCGGCCAGGGTGACGACGACGACGCGGAGTACGACGACGACACGCCCAAAGGAGGAGATTGAGGCGAGGGTCGTCTGAAAGGCTCAGAGGAACCTGGCGTTATGACGCAGGAACACCAGCCCGCTGCTGGGCCGCGCGCAACGCGTCGGACCAGGCGTCCCGGAGAGACTTGACGTGCAGATGGTCCTCGGGCAGCACGCCCGCTTCGACCAGCACCGCGATCCGCGGATTGGGATCCAGGCGCAGCACGCCGCCGACGTCCAGCACGGCCTGCGCGTCCTTCAGGACCTGCACGAAGGCCTCCAGCCAGGAATCCAGGATGGCGGTCAGGGCCGGCGAATCCTTGGGCATCCGCCCGAGCCGGACTTGCGGGAGCAGCTTGGGAATGGGGTCCGACCGCTGCAGCAACTTCATCGCGCGGTCGAGGAACTGCTCGGGACTCTCCATCTACCCAGTTTCGGGTCCGCAGTCCGTGCCATTGCAGGGGCCGCAAAACCACGCGCCGTCATTGAACATCATCGGCTCGTCGCAGATGGGGCAGTTTGGCGGTTTTTCTCGCGGGAGGCCGCGCAGGACATCAAGGTCCAGCTCATTATCGAATTCGTCGGCCATGAGAACTCCTACCGGTCCGGTGGCCTGACGCCCAGCGCTTTTTCCGCGCTCTCGCGCGAGGGCACGCCGATGAATTTCAGTCTGCCGTCGATGATCGTGGCCGGCGTGGCACGGATCGCGTGCCGGTCCACGAGTTCCTGTCCGTCAGGGCTGAGGATGTCCACCTCCCGATAGCTGAAGCTGTGCTTGACCCGCAGGCCCTTCCACAGCTCCTTCGCCGCCGGACACGCCCCGCAAGTCTGCGAGTAGATTAACGTGACATTCGCCATGTGCGTATCGTAACACCTGCCCTCCCCGCCTTCAAGCTGTAGGGGCACATGAAGAAAAGGGGACAGGCTACTTTTCCGATGGTGCAGGAAAAGTAGCCTGTCCCCTTTTTATATGCGAACCGCCCCTACTATTGAGGTGTTTTCCGTGTCCGGAACGGGCGGAGGGGGTTGTGGCAGGTGGGGCAGAGGTCCAGCGATCCGCGTTTCTCCAGATAGTCCAGGACGGTCTGGACGTACGTGGCGTGCGACCACGTGAGTGGCGACACGGACAGCGGCTCGTTCGTGTGGGGATGGACCTGCTCGGCCAGGACGCCGGAGATGAGCGCCCGATCGGCGACCCACTCGAGCAGCGGCACCGCCTCCTTGAGCTGGTCCACGGTCGTCGCCTTCTTGATGAGCCATTGGGCGACCCACAGCGTGCAGACGAACCAAGGGTTGCCGGGCACGTTGGCAAGATCCTGGCTGACCTGGTGATAGTAGTCGTTCTCGTAGCGCGCGATCCCTCCCACCGACGTCTTGCACCACAGCCGGTCGCGGATGGCCTGCATGGTCCGCATCACCCGCTCATCCGCGGGGTCGTAGATGCCGAAATAGCCGACTGCGTAAAGGCTCGCGTCGATCGTCGGATCCACAGTGTCCAGCGTCCCGTTCTTCTTGAAGGTGACCATGCGCGCAAAGCGGCCCAGTTCTTCACGGTAGAGGTAGCGGTCCATCCCCGCCTTCACTTCGGCCGCGGCGCGACGGTAGGTGTCGGTCAGGCCGGCCTGGCCGAACCCCTCGGTGAAGTTCGAGGCCGCCATCAGGCCGGCATAGACCGTCGCGCAGGTGAAGGCCATCACCCCATGGCGTTCTTCCCACAGATCGTAGGACGGTCGCGGCAGGCCGGTGACCGGGTCCCGGTAGGCGGCCATCCAAGTGGCGGCCCGCTTGATCAATGGCGCGTAGAGGGGCGTGATGAACTCAATGTCCCGGAAACGCTCGAAGTGGTGCCACAGGGCCCAGATGACGAGCGCCGTCTCGTCTTCTTGGATCGGCAGTTGGGGCTCGCCGTCCTTGACCCAGGGGAGCCAGGAGGACGCCAGCGTCCCGTCCGGGTTGTACTTGTGGAGGAAATAGCCCTCCGGCGTCAGCAACTGCGAGCAGAGCCTGAAGAACCGCCGGGTGAGCTGCGGATAGCCCGCGACGTCCATCGCGTGCGCCACCAGCGCGCCGTCGCGCGGCCAGAGGTACGAGTAGGTGTCGCGCGCCTGGGTCGTGATGTCCGAGTCGTTCGCCGCGATGATCGCGCCGCTCTCGTCCACCTGGGTCCGGATGACCAGCAGGCTCCGGTAATAGAGGTCCACGACCTTGCGCGAGAGATCGCCGAAGTTAATGCAGTCCTGGTTGAGCCAGTAGCGCCAGTACTTCTCCGTCCGCAATAGATAGTACTCCGGTAGCCGCTCCTCGACCCGCTTGTTCAGGTTGTTGACACTGAACCAGTCTTCCCCCACGACGATCCAGTACCACGCCTCCTGGGACCCCTGCGCCGGCACCTTGAGGACGATGCCCAGCGTGGAGTCCACCGAGCCTTGCGTGATCGGGCCGGCTTCCAGACGGCCATCCTCGGCGTCCCGCCAGGTCCCTTCCGCCCCCGGCACCTCCTTGCGGCCGGTGGCGAAGTGCTGGACGCCGATCGCCCCGTTCGCCATGTAGTTCATCAGGAAATACCGCCGCATCTTGTAGTGGGTGATGGTCTTGTGCTTGGGCTCGTAGGCCGCCGTGTCGCCGACGTCGTATTCGTAGAGATGGAAGTCCTGGTGCAGGAACAGGCGGATGTCGCGCTCCCGGTCGGCCAGGTTCCGCACGATGATCTTCCGGACGTAGACCGGCTCATAGAAGTCCACGGCGTCCGAGCAGACGAGCCGGACTTGCAACCCGGGATGATAGGCCTCGACCTGCGAGACCATCGTGCCGTCCCGGTACTTGAGGGAGATCTGCCAGTCGGGCCCCAACCAGGAGAGTTGCCCGTCCACCCACACGCCGAACCGGGACGGATGGCCGACCGTCTGGTTTTCCTTGCCGACATGGGGGAAATAGATGTCGCGGATTCTATAGTAGCGGTCGAAGGTGAAGAGGAGCTTGCCGTTGCCGAGAGGAATGTCCCGCGGCATGCGGGTCAGCTTGCGGTGGCGAAGGCCGCGAGCTTCGGTTGGCCGCTCAACACGGCCACGACGTTCTCCGCCGCCATGACGGCCTGACGACGCACCGACTCCTCCGTGTTGGAGCCGGCATGGCAGGACACCAGCACGTTTTCCTGAGTCAGGAGCGGCACCGTGAACAGGTTCTCCTCGCTCGGCAAGTCGAAAGCCGCCCCGCGGAGGCGCTGCCCGCGGAGCGCGTCCAGGACGGCCCCCTCGTCGATGAGTTCCGGTCGGCCCGTGTTGACCAGGTACGCTCCCGGGCGGATCCGCCCGACCCGCATCTTGGAGAGCCAGCCACGCGTCTCGGGGTTGAGGCCCAGGTGCAGGGTCACGATGTCGGAGTTCTTGAGGAGCTCATCGGCCGGCACATACTCGATCCCGTGATGCTCGGCGAAGGACACGTCCGGATGCATGTCGAACCCCAGGACGTTCATCCCCAGGGCCAGCGCGCGCTTGGCGACCTCCTTGCCGATCCCCCCCATGCCGACGATGCCCAGCGTCTTCCCCATCAGCTCGACCCCGGCGATGGACGACCACTTGCCGTTGCGGATGTCCCGGTCCATCTGCGGAATGCCGCGCAGCAGCGCGAACATGAGGCCGATCGTCAGCTCGGCCACCGCCGGATGGGTGACGCCCGGCGTGAAGGTCACGGGAATGTGTCGCGCGGCGGCCACGTCCACGTCGATGTTGTCCACGTGGGTGCCGAATTTGGAGATGACTTTGAGGCCGGTGGCCCGATCCAGCACCCGGTGCGTCACCGGATCGTCCCCGACGATGACGCCGTCCATACCGACGATATAGGCCGCCATTTCGTCTTCCGTCAGGGTCCGGGGTCGCGGGTTTGCGACGATTTCGTACCCGGCCTGCTTCAAGATCGTAAGGTGCTCACCCTCGAGATCCAGAAACGTCCTGGGGGTGACCAGTATGCGCGAGGCTGCCATGCAATTTCCCCTTGCTCAGTCGATTTCCTATGAATCCACTATCGCCGTTCTTGGCAAGCGGGATTCTACCACCCTTTGCGCGACGCTACAACCTGATAATTATTTGTCGCTTCTTAAAACGACTCGCGCGGGCGCTCCGCGCGTCCCCGTCATTGCGAGCGCAGCGAAGCCATCTGGCGGCACAAGAAGGGGGACAGTCACCTTTTGATGAAACGAAAAGGTGACAGTCCCCGTGAGACCCGCCCAGTTGTGTCGCCGGCCTGGAATCGGCTAAGGTGGTCCGGTGGGCACGCTGCAACG